>RFQQ01000051.1 GCA_009924875.1 Actinomycetota bacterium
TACGCCCGCTACATCCACGGCGCCATGGGCGACGGCGCCTCACCCGAACTGCTCGACACCTTTCGAACGGCCGTCGAGGAGCTCGCCGATCGAGCACTGGAGTCCCTCGGATCATGACCACGATCACCGAACTCCCCGGATGGGAGCACTCCGAGTTCACCGCAGCTGGGATCACCCATCCCGTGTTCCGCCGGGGCACTGGACCGCTCGTCATCGTCATCCACGAGATCCCGGGCATCACGCCGAGGGTGAGGCGCTTCGCCGAGGAGGTCGTCGATCGGGGTTTCACCGTCGCGATGCCTGTCCTCGTTGGCACCCCTGATCGACCGCCCAGTCGGGGGTATCTCGCGTCGACCCTCGCGAGGGTCTGTATCTCCTCGGAGTTCACCACCTGGGCAGTCGGGCGAACCTCACCCATCATCGGCTGGCTGCGCGCTCTCGGGCGCTCACTTCACGCTGAGGTCGGCGGACCGGGGATCGGAGCCGTTGGCATGTGCTTCTCGGGGGGCTTCGCTCTCGGAATGATGGTCGACGAATTGATGCAGGCCCCGGTGTTGTCCCAACCCTCCCTTCCGATGGCAATGGGAGCAGAGCGAGCGGGAGACCTCAGCCTGTCTCCCGATGATCTCGAGGCGGTGGTGCAGCGAGCAGCAAACGGGTGCGAGGTGCTCGGGCTCCGATTCACCGGTGACCGGATGGTCGGAACCCGTTTTGAGACCTTGCGACGACTCCTCGGGGATTCCTTCATCGCGATCGAACTGCCGAGCGCAGCGCCCTCGGACCATTCGGTGCTCACCGAGCAGCGTGACGACGCCTCGGTCGAGGAGGTTCTGCGTTTCCTCGAGCGAAGGCTTCTCTGATCACCGTAGGGTGATGACGTGACAACCGAGACTCTGGTGCTGGCGGTGCCCGGCATGACGTGCGGGCACTGTGAGGCCGCGGTGACCGAGGAAGTCTCGGCCGTCGCCGGTGTGGCAGCGGTCGCTGTCGACCTCGACGCGAAGACGGTGACGGTGACCGGAACCTCTCTCGATCGGGGACGAATCGTCGCCGCGATCGATGAGGCCGGTTTCGATGTCGCCTAGGGATCCGGGGCCCGAAACCGCGGGCCATGACGTGATCGAACTCGCCGTCACCGGCATGACCTGCGCGGCCTGCGCCGCGAGGATTGAGCGGCGACTCAATCGTGAGCCTGGCCTCTCGGCGAGCGTGAACTACGCGACGGAACGCGCTCGCATCATCATCGACCCGGATCTGGTCCGCGACCGCGGGTTCGACGCGGTGGTCGACGAATGTGTCGCAACCGTCACGGGGGTCGGCTACGGCGCGTCACGCACCGACCGGGACGATCCTTCGGTGGCCGGTGCTCGAATCGCCGACCTCCGACGACGACTGCGGGTCGCGACCATTCTCGGGGCTCCCGTCCTCGCCCTGTCGATGATCCCCGCCCTTCAGTTCAGGGGTTGGCAATGGGTCGCGCTTGGGCTCGCGTTGCCGGTTTCGACGTGGTCGGCCTGGCCCTTCCATCGGGCGATGTGGATGAATCTCCGCCACCGACAGGCGACGATGGACACCCTCGTGTCCGTCGGGGTCATCGCCGCCACCGGCTGGTCGCTCTGGGCACTGACGGCGACCGAGGCCGGAGACCTCGGGATGACCATGTCGATGACCCTTGACGGAGCACATGGGGCCCCGCACATCTATCTCGAGGTCGCATCGACGGTCGTCGCCTTCCTCCTCGGCGGTCGGTACTACGAGGCGCGAGCGAAGCGCCGGGCGGGTGAAGCACTGCGCAGTCTGCTTGACCTCGGCAGCGAATGGGTCAGTCGACGCGCTGCTGATGGGAAGTTAAACGAGATCGACATCGCCGAACTTGCGATCGACGACGAGTTCCTCGTTCGACCCGGGGAACGCGTCGCAACCGACGGCGTCGTCATCGAGGGCTCCTCGGAGGTGGACAACTCGGTGCTGACTGGGGAGAGCGTGCCGGTAGCCGTCGGTCCCGGTGACCGCGTCATCGGCGCGGCGGTGAACTCGACGGGCCTCCTTGTGGTGCGGGCGACTGCCGTCGGATCAGGGACCCAACTCGCGCAGATGGCCCGCCTGGTGAATGAAGCTCAGTCGGGCAAAGCCCCGATCCAGCGACTCGCCGACCGTGTATCGGCGGTGTTCGTGCCGATCGTGATCCTGCTGGCGCTCGCCACGACCGTCGCGTGGCTCGCATTCGATGGTTCGACGGAGCGTGCCTTCTCCTCCGGTGTTGCGGTGTTGATCATCGCCTGCCCGTGCGCCCTCGGTCTGGCGACGCCGACGGCCCTGCTCGTCGGCACGGGTCGGGGGGCTCGTCTGGGAATCTTGATTCGCGGCCCGGAAGTGCTCGAGTCAACCCGGCAGGTTGACACGCTTGTCCTCGACAAGACGGGGACGATCACCACCGGCTCGATGGAGGTCGTCGATGTCCGCGCTGAGTCGGGTGTCGATCCCGTCAACCTCATCGATTTCGCGGCATCCGTCGAGGTGGGGAGTGCCCATCCGATCGCCGCAGGGATCGTCCGGGCTGCATCCGCGGAGACATCGCCCGCAGACGGGATCGTTGAGGAACCTGGACGTGGTGTGTCCGGGACCGTCGACGGGCGGAAGATATCGGTGGGCCGCGTGACCGGTGCGGGCCCGGACGGCGGGTGGGGGCGCAGCGACGTGACCTCCGTCGAGGTCTCAGCTGACGGCGCGATTCTCGGGTGGATCGCACTCGCTGATCAGATCCGCGACTCCTCACCCGCGGCGGTTGCCTCGGCTCGGGCGATCGGACTCGAACCGATCATCGTCTCCGGGGACCGCGCGGCGGTTGTTGACGCCGTCGCGGACCACCTCGGCATCGAACGCCGCTACGCGGGTGTGTTGCCCGTCGACAAACTCGAGCTCGTTCGATCGCTGGCCGAGGAGGGACGCGTCGTCGCGATGGTCGGGGACGGAGTGAACGATGCGGCGGCGCTCGCCGCCGTTGATCTTGGGCTCGCGATGGGATCCGGCACCGACGTCGCTATCGCGGCGTCGGACATCACGCTGGTTCGCGAGGATCTTGGGGCGGTTGTCGACGCGATCCGGCTCTCGAGAAGGACCCTTCGCACAATCAGGGTCAATCTGATCTGGGCGTTCGGTTACAACGTCGCCGCGATCCCGCTCGCTGCGACCGGGCGCCTCTCTCCGGTGGTCGCAGGAGCGGCGATGGCCCTGTCGAGCGTCTTCGTGGTGTCGAACAGTCTCCGCCTGCGGAGGTTTCGCTGAGGCTCAGCTAAGCGCGGCGACGGCGAGTTCGCGCGCCGCCTTGTAATCGGCCTTGCCATTCGGGGCCCGCGGCACTGTGTCGACGATCACGATGTGACGGGGAGCCTTGAAGCCCGCCAACTGATCCTTCACGCCCGCGATAACCGCCTCCGCGGTGACCTCCGGTGAGCCGCTCAACACCGCGGTCACCGTCTGACCGAACTTCTCGTCGTCCACGCCGACCACGAGGCAGTCGATCACGCCGTCGACCCGCTTCACCGCCTCCTCGACCTCCTCGGGGAAGATCTTCTCGCCACCGGAGTTGATCACCTGACTCCCGCGACCGAGGAGCACAAGTGTGCCGTCCTCGAGGATCTGGCCCATGTCGCCCGGGAAGGAGTAGCGGACCCCGTCGATCTCTCGGAAGGTCGCCGCGCTCTTCTCCGGATCCTTGAAGTAACCGAGCGGCACCAGTCCACCGGCCGCCACCCGTCCGACCTTGTCGGAACCGGGCGTGATCTCTTGGTCGTTCTCGTCGAAGAGCTTGGTGGTGGGGTTCGCGGAGAAACGCGCCGTCGCGGTCGGCATACCCCGCATAGAGATCTGCGATCCCATCGACCCCTCGCTCGACCCCATCGCGTCGTAGAGGAACACCTGCGGCAATCGGTCGAGCATCGCCTCCTTGACCTCCGAGGTCCACATGACACCCGAGGAGAGCACCATCTTGACCGAGGAGAGGTCGTAGGCCTCGCCGCGGTCGGCCGCTTCGTCGATCGCGGCGATGATCGGCTTGGCGAACGAGTCGCCGACGATGGTCATGTGGGTCGCCCGACGCATGGCGATCGAACCGAGCACCTCGTGAGGGTCGAGGCTCCGACTCGTGAGGGTCACAACGTGGCCGCCCCCGAGGTGGGGGATGAGCGCCCCGAGCCACAGACCCGTGCCGTGCATGAGTGGCGCGCCGACGAGGGAGACCGCTGACTCACCTCGTTCATGAACTCCGGCGACGACTCCGGCGATGTCAGCAGCGGCCTCGGGTACCGGCAGACCGATCGCGGGGAAGCCGAGTCCGCAGAAGTACTGCGTGATCCCACCCGTGGCGTACATCACGCCCTTTGGCATGCCGGTGGTGCCGCCCGTGTACAGCATGTAGATGTCGGACTCCTCGCGGGTGATCCGCGGCATCGGGTCATGTCCGGCGACGAGGTCCTCGAACGCGACGGCACCGTCCACGGACACACCGGACGAGCCGGTGTCGTCGACTTCGATGAGCAGGCGAATCCCCGGAAGCGACCCGACGACGCGGGCGACCCGGTCGGCGAGGGACGAGTGATACACGAGCGCTTCGGCATCGGAGTTGTCCAGCAGATAGAGCAACTCGTTGTCGAGATAGCGGTAGTTCACGTTGACCGGAACGCCCCGCATCTTGAAGGCGCCGAACTGGGCCTCCATGTACTCGTTGCCGTTGTAGAGGTAGAGGGCGATCTTTGAGTCGGGTCCGAGCCCAGCCGCGGTGTAGGCCGCGGCGATCCGGGCCGCGCGGTTCTCGTAGTCGGACCACGATCTAGTGACCGTGCCGTTCGTGACGGCCGGTCGATCGCCGACGACGTCGACGATGGATTCCCACACAGTTGCCCAATGCATCTCCATGTCTCGATCGTAGGCGACGGGTCACGGTGCCCCGAACGGCGGTTCCGTGGAGGTCGGTGTGTGCCACCATGACGCCATGGCGGACGGCGAGCAGCGGCATGCCGACGCGGTTCGCGCCGCCTGGGCGGACTACGGCGACGGCCGCTCGCTGATCCGACTCGACGAGCTGAGCGCCATGGTGTCGACGAACCGGGTCTTCCGACTCGCGCTCGAGGATGGTTCCTCGGTGATCGCCAAGTCCTCCAACTACGGATCGTTCTTCTTGTTCGCCGAGGACCACGACCGTCTGCATCGCTGCGCACGGCTGTTGACCGGGGGGCCGTACGAGAACTTCATGGCCGGCTCGCTCACGGTCGAGGACCGGCCCTACCTCTGGTACGACGGCGAGATGTGGGTGGTGCTCTACCGGGAGGTGGAGGTGCGCGACCGACTGCCCGCGATCCTCACCCCGACCCAGGTGGAGTCCTTCGGCGCCGAGATCGCGAGGTTCCACCGGGCCTGCTCATCGGTGTCGCGGCTGATCCCACCCACGTCGAAGACCGTCACCTCGGATGCGGTGAACCTGTACGAGATGACCGCGAGTCGTCGGGCGGGGGAGGAACTCGGACTCGATCCCTCTCGTCTCGACATGGTGCATCGTCACGCCCACCGGTTCCTGATGGCGGTGCACGAGTGCGGATACGACTACTGGCCGAAGATGCCGGTGCTGATCGACTGGAACCTCGG
>RFQQ01000052.1 GCA_009924875.1 Actinomycetota bacterium
CTCGTCGCCGATGAATGGTCGGTCGCCTGTGAGGTGCTCGGCACCCTCCGCAACGATCTCGGTCGTCCGCCCGTCCACGAGGGCCCGTACCGGTACGTGTGGGTCGTCGAGTTCCCGCTGTTCGTCGGGGTTGACCCCGCTACCGGACGCCCCCGCCCTGGGCACCACCCCTTCACGCGTCCCCATCCCGACGACGTCGACCTCATCGAGAGCGATCCGCTCGCTGTGCGATCCATCGCCTATGACCTGGTGCTCAATGGCTGGGAACTCGGTTCTGGGTCGATACGTATCCACGAGCCCGAGCTGCAGCAGCGGGTCTTCAACGCCCTTGGTATCGGCGCGGAGGAGGCCGCTCGCAAGTTCGGGTTCTTCCTGCGGCCCTTCGACTACGGCGCCCCACCCCACGGCGGTTTCGCCTACGGCCTCGACCGCCTCATCGCGATCCTGGCGGGGGAGGAGAACATTCGCGAGGTCATCGCCTACCCGAAGACGCAGTCCGGTACCGATCCAATGACCGAGTCACCCCTGCCTGCCGATCCTTCCCAACTTGCCGAACTCGGTCTGAGGGTTCTTCCCAGCGCCGACAACGACCGCTCCTGAACAACCGGAGGTTTAGATGAACGAACAGCAGCTCGAACACATGAGGTCCGGCCAGGGCTTCATCGCGGCGCTCGACCAGAGCGGCGGGAGCACGCCGAAGGCCCTTGGCCTGTACGGGGTGACTCCGGATGCCTGGTCGTCCGAGGAGGAGATGTTCGATCTCATCCACGCGATGCGCGCGCGGATGATGATGAGCCCCGCATTCGATCACCGGGTCCTCGGCGCGATTCTCTTCGAGATGACCATGGATCGCTCGGTCGATGGCGTGCCCACCGCAACTTTCCTGTGGGAGCGCAAGGGGATCCTTCCGTTCTTGAAGGTCGATCAAGGTCTCGCCGATCGGGCCGATGGCGTGCAGATCCTGAAGGACATTCCCGGACTGGACGCCCTGCTGACGAGGGCGGTTGACGCGGGGATCTTCGGCACGAAGATGCGCTCCGTGATCGCGGCCGCCTCGGCGAGCGGCATCGGCGCCGTGGTGTCCCAGCAGTTTGAGATCGGCGCGCGGATCCGGTCGTTCGGGTTGGTTCCGATTATCGAACCCGAGGTCGACATCACCATCCCCGACAAGGAGGCCGCTGAGCGGATCCTCCTCGACGCCATCCTGAGCGAGCTGGACTCCGTTCCGGTCGAGTCTCCGGTGATGCTCAAGCTCTCCATCCCGTCCGAGGACGACCTCTACCGTCCGCTGGTGGAGCATCCGTCCGTTCTCCGTGTCGTCGCCCTGTCGGGCGGTTATCCGCGAACTGAGGCCAACGAGCGCCTCTCACGCCAGCACGGGATGATCGCCAGCTTCTCCCGCGCTCTCGCTGAGGGTCTTTCCGTCGATATGAGCGAGGCGGAGTTCGACCGGGTGCTCGATGAGACCGTTTCGGGCATCCACGCCGCGTCGATCACCTGAGCGCGCGGCCACCACGGGTCGTTCGTCAGTGGCCGTCGAGTTGGCGCAGCACCGCGCCAGTCGGCAGCTTCGGTGAGAAGAAGGTCGACTTCGGTGGCATCAACTCACCGGTGCGGCCCGTTCGGGTGATCTCTGAGATTCCGACCGGACGGATCAGCACAGCCGACGAGCACCGCCCGTTCATCACCTGTTCGGCCGCCTCGACCGGATCGTGGAGGTACTGCACCTCGTGATCAATATCGGCGAGCAGGTGCTCGAGCCTCGCCCCATCGAGGTCTCGAACGAGGGCGAGCGTGTCACCGTCGAGCTCCAACCACGTTAAGGAGCCATCAGGACCGATGAGGCAGGGTTGACCTCGCTCCGCGATCGCTGAGGGCAGGCTGGCCGCCCCTCGCGCCGTGTCGAGTACACCTCCGTCGATGAGTCGGTAGCCCGATTCCAGGCAGCGTCGAAGGTGAGCGGCGTCGATTCCTCCATACACACGGTGGATCGCCGCGACCGACAATTGGTCCTCGGTGAGGTCGCTCACAAAGGCGAGGGTGTGGCGGGTGCCAGGGAGGCGGCTGCCGTGGTCCTCCGCGACTCGTCGTGCGACCCCGTATCGATGGTGGCCATCGGCAATCAGCACATCGTCACGGGCGATCACCTCCTGGATCGCCATGATGCGCGTCGGGTCGTCGACGACCTCCCACCGGTGCGTCACCGAGCCGGCGGCGCTGTCGCGCATGGCCGCGATGTGCGCCTCACGGCCCGACTCGCGAAGCACCTCGGTGAGTCCGGCGCCGAGGGCGAGGCCCCAGACGGGGGAGAGGTTCATCTCCGTCGCCACGGTCAGGTCGTACCGGTCCGTGGATGCCTTGGGGGTCGTTCTCTCGTGGGCGAGGACGGCGGAGCCCTCGGTGACTTCAAGGGCGCCGATGACACCCGAGATGGTTCGAGCGGTTCCGGCAGCGTCGATGAAGGACATTCGGTGGATCGTGAGGCTCGGCTCTTCATCGCGTCGTAGCGTTCCGGAGGTGATCCAGTCGCTGACCCGCCGAGCGAGCGTGTTGTACGGGTCTCCGCCATCCTCGGGAAGCGCCACGTCGACGTGAGTGATATTCGCCGGGTGCGAGGCGCGCCAGCGGCGGACCTCGTCCAGGTTCATGACGTCATATGGAGGTGCGATCATGGAGGCCAAGAGCTTGGGTTCCGGGCGAAGCGCGCGGAAGGGAAGAAGCTCGGCCACGTGAACAGGATGGCATGTCATCACCGTCACGCCCCGGTGTCATGATGTCCACGTGACCGGACGGCGGGTACTCCTGTGCGATCTCGACGGAGTGGTGTGGCGTCGAACCGAGCCGATTCCCGGTTCGATTGAGGCGATCAACTCGCTGACGGCCGACGGCTGGGAGGTGCTCTTCATCACCAACAGCTCCCACGATCCCGTCGAGCATCACATCGAGCGACTCGCCTCACTCGGGGTTTCCGCCACTGCCTCCATGCTCACCTCGCCCATGGCGGCAGCGCGACTGTGCCAGCCCGGCGAGCGGGTCATGTGCTCAGCGGGGCCGGGGGTTCGGCGTGAACTCGAGCGCCGTGGGTGCATCGTGGTGTCGGGTGCTATCGACCATCCAGAGCCCGTTGATGTCGTGGTCGTCGGCCTTCATCCCGAGTTCGACTACGGGCGGCTCGGCGTCGCGATGCGCGCGGTGAGAGCCGGCGCGCGATTCATCGGCACCAACTCCGATCCAACGTTCCCAACCGAGGCCGAGTTGCTTCCCGGCGGAGGCGCCATCTTGGCGGCGGTCTCCACCGCCAGTGGGGTGACGCCGATCATTGCGGGCAAGCCGGAGGCGCCGATGGCCGAGTTGATCGCCGATCGACTCGGTGGGCCGGTCGATCGTTTGGTGATGGTGGGTGATCGCGCCTCGACCGACGGTCTCATGGCCCTCGCGGTCGGCGCCGAGTTCGCTCACGTCCTCACTGGGGTAGATGACGACCCACCGCGCACGACCCGTTCCTACGACAATCTGGCCGCGGTTGCGCGTTGGCTCTTGAGCGAGGGAGGCACGGCTATTGGCGACTGAGCGCCGTCGTCTCGACGCCGAGTTGGTCCGGCGCGGACTCGCATCGAGCCGGTCGGAGGCGACGGCCCTCATCGACTCAGGCCAGGTGCTCGTCGACGGTGCTCCGGCCGCCCGGGCTGCGAGCCGCATACCACGAGGATCGGCGCTCTTGGTGCTCGGGGAGGGCCCGAGGTTTGTGAGTCGCGGAGGCGAGAAGCTCGCCTTTGCGCTCGACACCTTCAACCTCGTCGTTCAAGGTCTTACGGCCCTTGATGCCGGGTCATCGACGGGCGGGTTCACCGACTGCCTACTCCAGCGCGGGGCTGCTCGGGTGATCGCGATCGACGTCGGTTCACATCAGATGCACGAGAGGATCTCCCGCGATCCCCGCGTCAACTTGCACGAGGGAACCCACATTCGCGAGGCGGACCCCGAAGCACTCGGCGGTCCGGTGGATCTGGTCGTCGCGGATCTCTCCTTCATCTCGCTTCGCACGGTCGCCGCCGCCCTGCTGGGATGGTGTAGACCAGAGGCCGAGATGGTGCTGCTGGTCAAGCCGCAGTTCGAGGCCGGGCGACGAGAGGTCTCGCGGGGTCGCGGGGTCATCCGCGACGAGGCGGTTCGGCGCGCCGCTGTCAATGATGTAGTGGGGCACTTCGAGTCCCTGGGGTGTCGACTGCTGGCTGAGTGCACCTCACCGATCACCGGGGCGTCGGGAAATGTTGAGTACCTCGTCCACTTGCGGGCCGGAGGCTGAGATGGCCGTCGTTCATGTCGTTGCCCATCCGACTCGGGAGGAGGCCGGTGCTCTACTTCGAGCTGTTATCGATTGGTCTGCCGCTAACCACCACTCCTTGACCATCGACGAGGGATGCGCTGAGAGCCTCCTCGGCAGCGTCGGCCAGAACCTCGCCAGTGTCGGACCACCAAGCGGCACGGATCTGGTCGTCAGCCTCGGAGGTGACGGCACGATGCTCCGGGCCGTCTCGGCGGCTGCTGGCTGTGACGCTCCGCTCCTCGGAGTGGATCTCGGTTCTCTCGGCTATCTCTCGCAGGTGCACGCCGAGGATGGGCTCGAGGCGATCGGGCGAGCGCTCCTCCCAGCATCCGATGGCGGATGGTGGCTGGATGAGCGGATGATGCTCGACGTCGAACTCAACGGGGTGCCGCTCGCGACGGTGCTCAATGAGGTGGTTGTCGAGAAGGGCGCGCCCGGCATGGCGGTGCGCCTCGGCGTCTTGATCGATGGTGAGCCCTTTGCCACCCTGGCGAGCGACGGGGTCATCGTGGCCACGCCAACGGGCTCGACCGCCTATTCGCTCTCCGCTCGAGGCCCGATCGTCTCCCCGCGGCATCGCGCGGTGTTGGTGACCCCGGTGGCGCCGCACATGTTGTTCGACCGCACGATGGTGCTCGACCCGAGCGAGACCGTCGAGGTGGAGGTCCTCGGAGCTCTGTCGGCCGGTGTGGTCCTCGATGGTCGAGTTGGTGCGACCGCGGCGCCTGGTGATCGGATCGGTTGTCGACCCTCTGCCCGTGTAGCCCGCTTCGTCCGCTTCGATCGCCGCCCCTACCACCAGACCTTGAAGGCCAAGTTCGGCCTCACTGATCGCTGAGATGCTCGCCGAACTTCATATCGAGAACCTCGCGGTCCTCGAGCGGGTCACCGTTCCGCTTGGCCCGGGTTTGACGGCGATTACGGGTGAGACGGGCACGGGGAAGTCGATGGTGGTCCGAGCCCTCGGCCTTTTGCTCGGAGACCGAGCCGACGGAACGCTGGTTCGGATCGGATTCGAGGAGTGCCGAGTCGATCTGCGGGTGCTCGACGGCGAGGCGGAAACGGTGCTGTCCCGAGTCATCCCGCTCGAGGGCCGCTCGCGGGCCTACATCGACGGCCGACCGACCACTGTCTCGGCGCTCGCTGAGGCCGCCGCCTCCGCCCTCGAGGTTCACGGACAGCACAGTCACCACTCCCTTCTTCGCGCTGGAGCGCAGCGATCAACCGTCGACCGCTTCGGCTCCGTGGACACGACCGCATGGGAT
>RFQQ01000053.1 GCA_009924875.1 Actinomycetota bacterium
AACTCCACCGGTACATGTTCGAGAACCCGCCGTTCATCTACCTCTATGAGCCGCAGACCTTCGAGGGCGTCAGCGACCGTGTCTCGGGCTACCGCCCGAATGCGGCCGAGACCTACCACCTGAAGTACGTCTCCGTCTCGGAGTGACCGACTCCTCGGTCATGATGGTGTGGTCCCTCGGGGAAACCCGGGGGACCACACCCATATCCCCATGAGTTCCCTTACCGACTCCGTCGCGCCTGCCGCTCGCTCGGCGGTACCCAATCCGTTGGCGCGGATCGCGCGCAACTACTACCTGCGTCGTGTAGCCCAGTCGATCGCGCTGATGTTCGGCGTGATCATCATCGTGTTCATGCTCGTGCGCCTCACCGGCGACCCGGCTTCGCTCATGGTCGCCCGCGAAGCCGATGCCGAGCAGATCGCCGAGATCCGCGAGATCTACGGCTTCGACAAGCCGGTGGTCGAACAGCTGACCACCTACCTCGGCGACGTCGTCACCGGCGACCTCGGTCGGTCGTTTCTCTACCGCGACTCCACCCTCGAGTTGATCGTCAGTCGCTTCCCCGACACGCTCATCCTCGCCGCAACCGCGCTCGCCTTCGCCCTCATCATCGCCGTGCCGCTCGGTGTCGCCGGCGGCTCCAACCCCGGACGGCCGATCGACAAACTCGCCCGCTTCGTCGGCGTCCTCGGGCAGGTGACGCCAAGTTTCTGGCTGATCATGCTGCTGATCGTCTACGTCGGAGTGAAGTGGGGGCTCCTTCCGACCAACGGGGTGGGCACGTGGAAGCACCTCGTGCTCCCAGCCTTCGCCCTCAGCGTCGGAGCGATGGGCCAGTTCGTTCGCCTGACGCGATCCGCGGTGCTCGAAGTGCGCAACGAGGACTTCGTCCGGACGGCACGTAGTAAGGGTCTCGCTCGACGAGCGGTGGCCCGGCGACACATCACCCGCAACGCGCTCCTCAGCTTGGTCAGCGTCGTCGGCGTGCAGTTCACCTACATGCTCGGCGGATCGATCTACATCGAGTCGATCTACGCGCGTCCCGGCCTCGGTCAGTTGCTCGACGCGGCCGTCCGCGCCCGCGACTTCCCGCTGGTGCAGGCCATCACCATCTTCATCGCCGGATTCACGATCATCATGAACCTCGTCACCGACGTGCTCTACGGCCTCCTCGACCCAAGGATCAGACATGGCGGATGAGCAGATCGTCATCGAGGGACTGAGCGACGTCTACGTCGCCCCCACCCTCGGCGTGCGCCTCCGCCGCCTCGGGCGACTCCTCTGGCGCGACAAGACCGGCATGATCGGACTGCTGATCTTCCTGACGGTCGTGTTCGCTGCCGTCTTCGCCGATCTGATCGCGCCCGTCGACCCGAACCTCCAGGACCTACGTTCCGCGAAGCTGCCCGAAGCGTGGGCTGATAGCGGGTCGTGGAGTCATGTGCTCGGCACCGACGATCTCGGACGCGACATCCTCAGCCGCATCATCCACGGCGCTCGCGTGTCGATCACCGTCGGATTCTTCGGCGTGCTTGTCGCCATGAGCATCGGGATGCTGCTCGGGATGCTCGCCGGCTACTTCCGGGGGTGGGTCGACAGCGCCCTGTCCGCCGTGATCAACCTCATTCTCTCGGTCCCGTATCTCGTGTTCGTGATCGTCATCGCCGCGATCTTCGGACGCAGTCTCTTCAACGTCGTTCTCATCTTCGGGATCACCGACGCGCCGATCTTCGCCCGACTCACTCGCGGAGAGGTGCTGCGAATCCGCGAATCGGGCTACGCCGAGGCGGCCGAGAGCATCGGCGCCTCCCAGCCGCGGATCCTGTTCCGACACGTGTTGCCGAACCTCGTCGGACCACTCGTCACCCTCGCCACCTTTGAGATGTCGGCAATGATCTTCTACGAGAGCGGGCTGTCATTCCTCGGCCTCAGCGTTCCCCCGAGCGTGCCGTCGTGGGGCAACATGCTGACGTTCGGCCGGCAATACCTGACGGTCTACCCCTGGATGTCGATCTATCCGGGAATCGCGATCGCCCTCACCGCGCTCAGCATGAACCTCTTCGGCGACTGGCTGCGTGACGTCCTTGACCCGAGGGTTCGGCGATCGCGGTGACCGGCGAAGCGCTCCTCACCGTCGACGGGCTCGTCACCAAGTTCGACGCCGCCGACGGAGTCGTGCACGCCATCAACGGCGTCTCGTTCGACATCCGACCCGGTGAGACACTCGGTGTCGTCGGGGAGAGCGGTTCTGGCAAGTCGGTCACCATGATGTCGCTCCTCGGTCTCATCCCGAGCTCGGTCGGGCGAATCGCCGCCGGGACCGCCCGCTACCGCGCTACAAGCGGGGAGGTCGATCTGCTCAAACTCTCCGAGCGGCAGTTCGGCCGGATTCGAGGCCGAGAGATCGGCATGGTGTTCCAGGACCCGATCTCGTCGCTCAACCCGGTGATGACCGTCGGCCGTCAGATCGCCGAGTCACTCCAGCGCCACCTCGGACTCGGCCGCCGCGAGTCGCGCAGTCGAGCAATCGAGATGCTCGCCCGCGTAGGAATCGCCGACCCATCGCACCGTGTCGATGACTATCCCCACGAGTTCTCCGGCGGAATGCGCCAGCGGGTCATGATCGCCATCGCGCTTGCCGCTGGACCGCGACTCATGATCGCCGACGAGCCGACCACTGCTCTCGATGTCACCGTGCAGGCGCAGATCATGGCCCTTGTGCGCGAGCTCCAGGCCGAGAGCGAACTCGCCGTCATCTGGGTCAGCCACGACCTCGGCGTCGTGGCCGGGCTCGCCGATCGCGTCCTCGTCATGTACGGGGGCACCATCGTCGAATCGGCCGGCGTCGACGACCTGTTCGAGAACCCCCAACACCCGTACACGAGGGGACTCCTCGCCTCGATCCCGGGCACCGGTCTCGCCGGCAGCCGCCTTGCCTCGATTCCCGGAACGCCGCCCAGCCTCCAACACGAACTGAAGCTCTGCCCGTTCGCCGACCGTTGCTCGCATGCCATCGACCGCTGCGCCCGTGAACGCCCGGGCCTCACTCCGATCTCTGCCGACCACTCATCCGCCTGTTTCTGGGACATCGACGCGTCGCGGCAGCGCGACGGGGTGGCCGTCATCGCTCAGCGGGAGGGAATGTGACCGCGGGCGAGCACGCCGATACCGCGGTGGTGCGGGTGCGTGACCTCCGCAAGCACTTCCGTGTCAGCGGCGGAACGGTGCGCGCCGTCGATGGCGTGAGTTTCGACATTCTGCGAGGTGAGACCCTCGGTCTCGTTGGAGAGAGCGGATGCGGGAAGTCGACAACTGGTCGCACCCTCCTCGGGCTCACCCCGGCGACCGCCGGCTCGGTCGAGTTCCGCGGACGCGACCTCACTGGACTCTCACGCCGTCAGCTACGCGCCATGCGGCCCCACATGCAGATGATCTTCCAAGACTCGGCCGCCTCGTTTAACCCGAGGCACACCATCGGCAGCATCATCGCCGAACCGATGGCGATCCACCTCGACCTCGATCGATCGGCCATCCACGACCGCGTCGCCGAACTCATGGAACTCGTCGGGCTGAAGCGGGAGTGGCGCAAGCGCTTCCCTCACGAGTTCTCCGGAGGACAGCGGCAGCGGATCAACATCGCTCGGGCGCTCTCGCTCAACCCCGAGTTCGTTGTTGGTGACGAGCCGGTCTCGGCGCTCGATGTCTCCATCCAGGCCCAAGTGGTCAACCTCATGTCCGACCTGCAGGATGAACTCGGGCTGACCTACTTGATGATCGCTCACGACCTGTCGATGGTCCGCCACATCTCGGACCGGGTCGCCGTCATGTATCTCGGCAAGGTCGTCGAACTCGCGGCCACCGAGACCCTCTTCGAGGACCCGCAACACCCCTACACGCAGGCGCTGCTGTCGGCGGTCCCCCTGCCCAATCCGAAGCAGGAGCGGGCGCGCCAGCGGATCCTTCTCGAAGGCGACGTCCCGAGCCCGCGCGAGGCGCCAAGTGGTTGCGTGTTCCGCACCCGCTGCCCCCTCGCCGAGGCGCGGTGCGCCACCGAGGAACCCCCATACCGGGAGGTCTCGCCCGGTCGCTTCGTCGCCTGCCACCTCGTCGACGGAGCCGGGTCGAACGTCGTGCCGGTTGAGATCACCGGCTGAGGGCCACCGATGACACATATCCGCACCGACTTCCCGTACTCGGTGGAGCGCATCGACGGCATCTGGATCACCGTCGCCGACGGCACGAAGCTGAGCGCCATCGTCCGGCGACCCGCCACCGGGCTCCCGGCGCCGGCCATCCTCGAGTACCTCCCGTACCGCAAGGATGACGGCACGCTTGTCCGCGACCAGCGTCAACACGAATACCTGGCCGGCATGGGCTTCGCCTGCGTTCGTGTCGACGCCCGGGGCACGGGGGACTCCGAGGGGATCCTGGAGGGGGAGTACCTCGAAGACGAACTGGCCGACGGGGAGTTCGTGGTCGACTGGATCCGGGCGCAGGACTGGTGCAACGGTCGAGTAGCGCTCATGGGTATCTCGTGGGGTGGGTTCAACGGCCTGCAGATCGCCGCGCGCCCCACCTCGACCGTCGACGCTGTCGTCAGCGTCGCGTCCACCGTCGACCGCTACGGCACCGACGTCCACTACAAGGGCGGATGCGTCCTCGGCACCGACATGCTCCCGTGGTCAGCGACGATGCTCTGCTTCGACGCTCGTCCGCCGACCCCCTCGGTCGTCGGGGACGGATGGCGGGAGCGCTGGCTCGATCGACTCGAGCGATCACCGGTGTTCATCCACGACTGGCTGGCCCATCAACGTCGCGACGCCTTCTGGCAGCACGGGTCCATCTGCGAGGACTTCTCCGCCCTCGACTGCCCGGTGCTGATCGTCGGGGGACTCGCCGATGGTTACACCGACACGGTGGCGCGTCTGATGGAGGGCGTCGGGCCCGCCGAGGGTCGGGTTCGAGGGATCGTCGGACCCTGGTCGCACAACTACCCACTCGTCGGTATCCCCGGGCCGAACATCGGCTTCTTGCAGGAGATCGTCGACTTCCTCGGTGAGCATCTCGACCTCGATCCTCGCCCCGTTCCTCCTCAGCGCGCCCCGTGGGAGGACTCACTTCGCGTCTGGGTGCAGGAGTCGATCACCCCGGATCCAGCCCGCACCGAGCACCCGGGTCGATGGGTGTCGGAGCCGGCCTGGCCCTCACCGGGAATCGTCGAGCGGCGTCTGGCACTCGGCGACGGTGTGCTCGGCTCATCAGGCGAACCGGGAGTCCTCATCGAAGGATCGAACGAAGTCACGGTCGGTGTTCGCCAGGGGAGTTGGTGGGGATATGCGCAACCCGGACAGTTGCCCTCGGATCAACGCCTCGAGGAACCACCGGCCTTCAGCTTCGTCGGCGACGCCACCTCCGCGACG
>RFQQ01000054.1 GCA_009924875.1 Actinomycetota bacterium
GTCGGGGAACTCGATAAGCCGCGCGCCCGGCACCGCCTTGGCCGTCGTGCGACCCCCGCTCGGCGTCACCAACGGATCGACCATGCCGTGCACCACGAGCGTCGGGCACTTCACCGAGGCCAACAGCGGCGTCCGGTCGCGACTCGCGAAGATCGCCGCCGTCTGACGAGCGGTGCCCTGCACCCGGATCGACCGTTCCACACCAGCCTCGATGCGCTGGCGGGCCACCGCCTCGTCGTAGGTAGGACCGGAGATCCACTGCCAGATCTTCATCGAGTTGTCGACCACCGACGACGGGTTCGACGGGTCAGGATCACCAAGGCGCGTGATACGCCACGACAACGACGGCTTCGCCAACCCATGACGACGATCACCGGTGTGGGACATGATCGACGTGAGCGACAGCACCCGATCCGGCCACCCGATCGCGATCTCCTGCGAGATCATCCCGCCCATCGACATACCGACCACATGCGCGCGATCGATACCGAGATGGTCGAGCACACCGACCGCGTCGCTC
Source organism: Actinomycetota bacterium (assembly GCA_009924875.1). Classification (GTDB taxonomy): domain Bacteria; phylum Actinomycetota; class Acidimicrobiia; order Acidimicrobiales; family Ilumatobacteraceae; genus Casp-actino5. Next base: position 521 of record RFQQ01000054.1, read on the forward strand.
GCCATGTCCCCGAGCGAATACGGCGACTTCACCGGACGACCGAGCATCGCTTGCACCACCGCCGAGCGCGCTAAACCCTCACCCGACATCTCTGTCGAGAGCCCGATATCGCGATTATCGGGCGCGATCACCCGGAACCCGGCGGCGACGAGATGCTCGATCAACTCCGGTGGCCAGTCGGTGAGTTGCCCACCGAGACCCATCACCAGCAGAAGCGGATCGCCGCTGCCGTACTCCTCGAATTCGATGGTGATGCCGTTGACCGCTGCTTGGGACATGTCGACAGGCTACGAGCCCTCGACAAGTACGGTGGACCCCAACCCCTATGGCCAAGTTCACCAAACGCAGCGCGAAGGACCTCGAGAAGATGGCGGGATTCCGCAAGCGGACCACGAAAGACCTCGAGTGGATCACCTCCACCATGAAATCCCTCGAGCAGCGAGTCGGACGGCTCGACGCCGAGCGATCCGAACTCGCCGACCGGCTCCAAGAGATCGCCGATCGCGCCGAGGCGGTCGATGTTCGCCTCACCACCGTCAGCACCGAACTCGCCCGTCAGATCGACGAACTCGGCAGCGAAGTGAACCGCGACGATTCAGCCGGCGTCGACAGCGACGCGGTCGCTGAGATCTTCACCGAACTCCGAGACGGGCAGACCCGCCTCGCCAACGAGCAGGCCCGCTACCAGATCGCCTTCCGGCAGGACCTCGCGAACCTCGTCGAACAGCTCCGCCGGAGCTGAACCCGCGTCAGTCGAGGGTGGCGAGCGCCGCGCGGATGAACTGCTCGGCCTGCTCGATCGTCGCCTGATAGGCGCCGAGGTCGCCGGCGCGAAGTTGCTCATCAGCGAGCGCGAACAACGCCTCGGCCTGGAGCAACAACTCAGCCGTGGTCGCCCGCTCATCGGGGGTCGCCGGCACGTCGAGGCCGCCCTCGGCCGGCTCATCAGCGCCACCGTCGGTGGCGCCCGAATCGGATCCAGCGTCGCCCGCGGTCACCGGCTCAACCGGCTCGCCATCGACAAGATCTTCCTCGGCGATCACACGCTCGGGCAGATCGGCATCGAAGCCCGGGAAGAGATCGGAGAGTGCTTCGCGAAGACTCGACGCGAAGGTCGCCCGGTTGTCGTGGGAAACGATCACGAAGCGGTACTCCGTTACCCCGTCGATCGAGACATAGAACGGGCGCACATAAATGAGCCCATCGGCCACCGGCAGAATCTGCATATCGCCGAAGAGCACATCGGTGCCGCTCTCCTCGTTGTCCTGGAAGGAGATCTCACGCGAGATCAACTGCTCGGACTCGGCCTGGGTGGCCACGCGCAACGGACCCGAGGGCAACGGGTCCTGATCGACCACATAGGAGACCAGGCGTCCATAGGAATCGGGATCGCTCGAGGCCGTCATATAGGCCTGCAACTCGGTGCGTCGGTCGTCGGTCGAGAACGGCACGAACGGACGCAAGATCACGAACTGCTGCTCACCACTGTCGCGGTCGCGGAACAGCGTGTAATACGGCACGAAGCGCTCGGTGTTGGTCTCGAGAGCGAACTCGTCGCCCGTGTCGAGACCACCCGACACCGACGACACCACCGTCCCGCGCGGCTGGATCGACGGCGCCTGCGCCACCGACCAAGCGCCGGTCCGCTGGAAGAAATCCTGCGGGGCGATCTGGTACTTCGAGTAGAGATCGGTCTGCACCCGGAAGAGATCCTCCGGATACCGCAGATGCTCACGCACCTCGGACGGCATCTCGTCGATCGGGGTGAACAGATCGGGGAACGCGCCTGACCACGCGTCGAGAATCGGATCCGCCTCGTCGACCACGTAGAACGTCACCTCACCGGTGTACGCGTCGACCACGGCCTTCACCGAGTTGCGCACGTAGTTCGCGCGACGATCGAGACCGGTGCTGCGGCTGAGCTGCACGTTGCCGATGCTCTGGGCGTAGGGGTAGTCGGACGTCGATGTGTAGGCATCGATCACCCACACCACCCGACCGTCCACCGCCACCGGATACGGATCGCCGTCGTAATCAAGGAACGGGGCGAGCTTCTCGACGCGCTCTTGCACATCGCGCACCAGCAACAACTGCGAATCAGCGTTGATCGCACCGGAGCCCAAGATGTTGTAGTCGAGGAAGGCCAGCGCGGTGATCGCGCGCCGGAGAGGACTACGCATCTCGATACCCGCCCGGCCCGAGTAGGCCTCGTCGTCGCCACAGGGGCTCTCCGCCACATCGGTGTTGGCCACCGCATAGCCGGTGAGCGCCGGTGAGAAGTAGAGCTCTGGACGATCCACCTGGAGGGTGCGGTAGTCAGGACGCAGCGACGTGGTCACTCGGCTCACCGGGGCCATCACCAGACCGCAACCACGGGTCGAGACGAGATGCTGACCCTGCCAGGACTTGTTGGGGATGCCGGCGAGATCGAGTTCGCGCGCTGCCACCAGCACCTGCTCGAGCTCCCCATCGACCATGTAGCGGTCGATGTCGAGGTCGTCGATCTGCAGACCAACCAGCCACCTCACCGCGGTCGATCGCGAATCGCGAGAGCAGGAGGCCCGGGGTGAGCAGGCGGACGTTCTCTACCGGTTCGAGGTCGCCCTCGACCTCCGCGGTGGTGAGCGAGGAGAACTCGATCTCGCGCGTCTCGACCGAGTCGAGACCCATCGCCGCCCGAGTCGCGAGCACATTCCGCTCGATGTAGGGAGCCTCGCGTTGCTCTTGGTTGGGGCGAACCACCAAGGACTGCACCACCGACGGGTAGACGACACCACCGACGATTGACACCACCAGCCAGAGCGCCGAGGCGAGCAGTGGCAACCGCCAACGATCGGTACGAATCGCCGACAGGTAGAGCAGCCCCGTCAGCACAGCGATCAAGGTGAGCAACATGAGCGCCGGAAGTTGCGCGTTGACGACCGTGTAGGTGGCTCCCTGCACGAATCCTCGGGTCTCATTGGTGAGAGCGAAACGGCTGAGCCAATAGTCGCCGGCCTTCAACAACGCCAGCAGAGCCAACAAGGCCGCGGCGTGCACCTTCGTGGCGCGACGCACCGTCGGCAGGTTGCTGGTGATCATCACCCCGCCGTTCAGCAAATGCGCGACCAGGGTCAGCAGCAGGACGACGATCGAGGCGGCGTACAGCCAGTCGAGGGCGAACGACAGGAACGGCAACTGGAAGACGTAGAACCCGACATCGGCGCCGAACTGCGGATCGTTGACGCCGAAGTCACGGGCGTTGCGGAAGAGCAGCCAGTCCTGCCATTGCTGGGTGGCCGGCAGGGAGAGCATGAGGCCAAGGAAGACCGCGGTGCCGTAGCGCACGAGCCGCAGACGTCGACCGAACACCTCGTGAAAGCGCTCCACGTAGGGATGCACATTCGCTGGGAACACGCTCGGCGCGAACCGATCGGAGATCCAGAGGTTGAGTAGCGCCAGCGCCACGAAGAAGCCGAAGAAGATGCCGAACAAGGTCAACTTCGGAACGAGTTGACCCCAGAAGACATCGGTCCGGCCGAGGCCGTCATGCCAGAGGTAGTCGAGGTAGAAGCCGGCGACACCACGGCCGAACACCACCACCAGGAAGAAGATCGCGCCGAACGCGATGAGAGCGATGCGACCACGCGAGCGGCCGCCCGGCGCTGGTCTCGGGAGGTCTGAGGGGGGACGCATGTCCCCCGAAACCCTACCGGCCGTCTGGCACGAGGCGACAGCGACAGCCCGGATGCGCCGGACCGTTCACATGGCCCGTCGGGAACGGCTCGCCAGCCGTCACCGGAGCCGCGAGCGAGTTGTCCTCGCAGTCGGGGCAGGCCGTCGCACCAGGCGCGACCACCCAACGCAGCAGGGTCCCCTTCGGCGCGGCCGCAACCGACGCCGCCGATCGCGCCTGCCACAGCGCGTCGCCGACTCGATCGTCGATCACCTTGGTCTTCACCTCGCGGTACACCGCACGAACCTTGGCCGAGATCTCGTCGTTGTCCCCAGCCGCCGCGTTCACCGCCGCACCAAGTCGTTCGCGTAACACCGCGACGATGCCCTCCGAGATGGACTCGATCGCCTCGGTGCGGATCCGCTTCAGCGTGCGCGCCGCGGGCTTCGAACCCCCGACCGTCGATGCCCCCATCACCGCTGCGGCATCGAGCTCCTCGGTCACGGTCGATGTGTAGGTCGCGGCGTGCTCGACATCGGTCGGCACAAGATCACCGACGTCGTTCACCTGCGCCTTGCCGCGCAGCGTCTCGAGAGCGGCGTTCTGCTCATCGGCGAGCACCCGCTTCACCTTCTTGGAAGCCGCCGCCACCAACTCGTCGAACGCGGCCGACTCGGCGTCGGAGTCATCCTCACCGTCCGGATCGGTCTCGTCACCGCCGGGATCGGTCTCCTCGCCCTCGCGAAGCCGAGCGAAGATGTCGTCGACGGATGACCCGCTCGGTTGGTCGCCCCCGGCGAACAGGGGAACCACGTTGGTGCCCTCATCGCCATCCTCTGAGACGTCGTCATCGGAGGATGGCTCCGGCTCCGCGCGCTCAACCGCCTCCATCGCTGCGGTTGCATCCACGATCGGTGGTATCGACATCTCGCCGTCATCGAGTTCATCGGCGGCCGCGTCGTAGATCGCTCCGGTTCCTGAGGGCACGATCGCCTCAGGCTCGGGCGCATCGAGGTCCACATCGAAACCGGTCGGTCGCACGGTCGCCGCGATCGTGTCGATGGTGGAGCGAGCCCGCTCGATCGCCTCGGTCAGGCGACGCTG
>RFQQ01000055.1 GCA_009924875.1 Actinomycetota bacterium
GTGCTGCCTCCCCGGACGGCTCGTGCCGCTCGGCGTGGTGTCGCCCTTGCGAGCCACCCGAGCATCCGAGAGGAGGTAACACATGACCGACACCGCAACCGCCGAAGTCCGAGCGCCGCGACCTGAGAAGGTCGAGACCGTCGCCAAGATCGCCGAGCGTCTGCGAGGCAGCGAGGCAGTCTTCGTGACCGAGTACCGCGGTCTCACCGTGACCCAGCTCGCGTCCCTCAGGACCTCGCTGCGTCCGGCTGGAGCCGAGTACGCCGTCTACAAGAACACGCTCGCTCGCTTCGCTGTCCGTGAGGTGGGTCTCGAGGGTCTAGAAGAGATCCTCGTTGGACCGACCGCGCTGACGTTCGTCGCTGGCGACGTCGCCGCAGCCGCCAAGGCTCTGCGCGACGTCTCGAAGTCGAACCCGAATCTCGTCCTGAAGGGCGGGGCTCTCGGGACGACGCTCCTCGGAGCAGGCGATGTCGCCGCGCTCGCGGATCTTCCCTCGCGGGAGGAGCTGCTCGCCCGGTTCGCCGGAGCGCTGCAGGCACCGCTCACCAAGACCGCAGGTCTGCTGCAGGCGCTGCCGCGGAACTTTGCCTACGGGCTCTCCGCGCTCATCGACAAGCAGGCGGCCTGATCCATCGGACCACCCGTGGAGCGTCTCAGCGCCCCACACCACAACAACCACTCACAACACACGAACGGGGCGATGCCCCGACAACAGAAGGAGAGAAGAATGGCAACCAAGGATGAGGTTCTCGACGCCATCTCGAACATGACCGTCATTGAGCTCAAGGAGCTCCTCGATGCCTTCGAGGAGCGCTTCGAGGTGACCGCCGCCGCGCCGGTGGCCGTCGCCGCCGCCGCTCCCGCCGGCGGTGCCGCCGGTGGTGGCGATGCCGCCGAGGCCGACAAGGACGACTTCGACGTCATCCTCGCCGATGCGGGCGGCCAGAAGATCCAGGTGATCAAGGTCGTGCGCGAGCTGACCAGCCTCGGTCTCAAGGAGGCCAAGGATCTCGTGGACGGCGCCCCCAAGCCCGTTCTCGAGGGTGCGCCGAAGGAGGCCGCCGAGGCCGCCAAGGCCAAGCTCGAAGAGGCCGGCGCCACCGTCGAGCTCAAGTGAGCTGACCGCCCCCGCGCGAGCGGGGAGCGGACCGCAGATGCCCCGGGCTTGCCCCGGGGCATCCGTCGTTTTCGTCGCGGGCTTGTCCCGGGCGCATTGAGTCGCGCCGGTGCTTGACAACCCGGCATTCGGTTCTTTACCTTGTCGCCCAAGAGGTCGGGCTGTCCGACAGGGCGACCCGACCGGGGGAAATGACCGGTTGACGATCCGCCGCGAGCAGCGGTAGGATCGTCCGTTGCTGTGCGTCGTCGTCCCCCCACAAGGTTTCTCGTGTGTGGTCGCTGCGCGCCCTCCCGCTCCTGCCGACCCGCATTGAGGTGAAACGTGGCCAATCGCTCGAACATCCGTGAGCGCTACTCGTTCGGAAATCTGGACGAGCCCCTCGAACTCCCAGATCTCCTCGCCGTCCAGCGGGAGAGCTTCCAGTGGTTCCTCGAGGAAGGTCTCGCGAACACGTTCCGCGACATCAGCCCGATCAAGGACTTCTCCGAGAAGCTGCAGCTCGAGCTCGAGTTCGACCCCTTCGACGAGGATCTGCGCCCGCCGCCCAAGTTCTCGGTGGAGGAGTGCAAAGAGAAGGACATGACCTACGCCGCGCCGGTGTTCGTGCGCGCCAGGTTCCTCAACGGCGAGACCGGTGAGATCAAGGAGCAGACCGTCTTCATGGGCGACTTCCCCGTGATGACCGAGAAGGGCACCTTCATCGTCAACGGCACCGAGCGCGTCGTCGTGTCGCAGCTCGTTCGCTCGCCCGGCGTCATCTTCGAGCCCGGTGAGCGGTACCGCCTCCGCAACCTCACCAAGCACCAGCTCGTGAAGGGCACTATCCACCCCTACCGCGGTGAGTGGATGGAGTTCGACGTCGAGCAGCGCCCCGGCAAGGACGTCACCTGCGGCACCCGCGTGGCCCGCAAGCGTCGTCTCGGCATCTTCACGCTGCTTCGCGCCCTCGGCTACGACGAGGAGAACGCCCCCGGCTTCCTCGACCAGTTCGTGCGTGAGTTCGACTTCCTCGAGGGTCAGTGGGACCGCGAGCGCGAGGTCGCTCCCACCCAGGACGAGGCGCTCGTTGAGATCTACAAGCGCGCCCGCCCCGGCGAGCCGCCGACCGTTGAGTCGGCCCGCGCCTACTTCCGCAACGCCTTCTTCGAGAGCCGCCGCTACGACCTGAGCCGCGTCGGCCGCTACAAGCTGAACCGCAAGCTCGGAGCCGAGGTCGAGCGCATCGCTGAGCAGTTCTCCCTGGCGGGTCGCACCAATCTCGAGGGTGAGCCGCTGCTCGACCTGCCGGAGGAGGGCCAGCACGTCCTCAGCCGCTGCGAGGTCCTCGCGTCCATCACCTACATGCTCAACCTCGTCAAGCAGGAGCCCGGCTACCGCCTCGACGACCAGGACCACTTCGCGAACCGTCGCATCCGCTCGGTCGGCGAGCTGATCCAGAACCAGGTTCGCATCGGCTTGAGCCGCATGGAGCGCGTCGTTCGCGAGCGCATGACCACCCAGGACGTCGAGGCGATCACCCCGCAGACCCTGATCAACATCCGGCCGGTCGTGGCTGCGATCAAGGAGTTCTTCGGCACCTCGCAGCTCTCGCAGTTCATGGACCAGGTGAACCCGCTCTCAGGCCTCACCCACCGTCGCCGTCTCTCGGCCCTCGGTCCGGGCGGTCTCAGCCGCGAGCGAGCGGGCTTCGAGGTCCGCGACGTGCACTTCTCCCACTACGGACGTATGTGCCCGATCGAGACCCCCGAGGGTCCGAACATCGGTCTGATCGGCGGTCTTTCGACCTACGCCCGCGTCAACGAGTTCGGTTTCATCGAGAGCCCGTACCGCCGCGTCGAGAAGGGTCGCGTCACGGGCGAGATCGTCTACATGGCGGCCGACGAGGAGGAGAACTACGTCGTCGCTCAGGCGAACACCCCGCTGAACGCGGACGGCTCGTTCCGCGACGACCGCGTGCTCGTGCGCCGTTCGCCGCAGGCCGCCAGCCTCGACGACCTCCGCAAGATGCTCGAGCAGGAGAGCTTCTTCGGCGCCACCACCGACATCGCCTACGTGCCGCCGTCCGAGGTCGACTTCATGGACGTCTCGCCGAAGCAGATCGTCTCGGTTGCCACCGCGCTGATCCCGTTCCTCGAGCACGACGACGCGAACCGCGCGCTCATGGGCGCCAACATGCAGCGTCAGGCCGTGCCTCTGCTCCGCGCCGAGGCTCCTTACATCGGCACCGGTATCGAGCAGCGCGCCGCCCACGACGCGGCCGACCTCATCGAGGCCCTCGACAACGGCACGGTCACCGATGTGACCGGTGAGTTGATCTCGGTGACCTACGACAAGCTCGGCAAGAAGAGCCATCGCCTGTCGAAGTTCCGCCGGTCCAACCAGGACACCTGCATCAACCATCGCCCCCGGGTGGTTGAGGGCCAGAAGGTGAAGCGCGGCGAGGTCCTCGCTGACGGCCCTTCAACCGATCACGGTGAACTCGCCCTTGGAAAGAACCTTCTCGTGGCGTTCATGCCGTGGGAGGGCTACAACTTCGAGGACGCCATCATCCTGTCGGAGCGGCTCGTGAAGGACGACGTGCTCACGTCGATCCATATCCACGTGCACCAGATCGACGCTCGTGACACCAAGCTCGGTCCGGAGGAGATCAGCCGCGACATCCCGAACCTCTCCGACGACATCCTCGCCGACCTCGACGAGCGCGGAATCATCCGCGTCGGCGCCGAGGTCGGTCCGAGCGATGTGCTGGTCGGCAAGGTCACCCCGAAGGGCGAGACCGAGCTGACCCCCGAGGAGCGCCTGCTCCGCGCGATCTTCGGTGAGAAGGCCCGTGAGGTCCGAGACACCAGCCTGAAGGTTCCCCACGGCGAGTCGGGCAAGGTCATCGACGTCAAGGTTTTCAACCGCGATGACGGCGACGAGTTGCCCCCTGGCGTCAACCAGCTGGTCCGGGTGTTCGTTGCGCAGAAGCGCAAGATCTCCGTCGGCGACAAGCTCGCCGGACGTCACGGCAACAAGGGCGTCATCTCCAAGATCCTCCCGGTCGAGGACATGCCCTATCTCGCCGACGGCACCCCGGTCGACATCATCTTGAACCCGCTCGGCGTTCCGAGTCGTATGAACGTCGGACAGGTCCTCGAGGCCCACCTCGGCTACTGCGCGCGTTGGGGCTGGACCGACCCGAACACCGGAGAGGTTGTCGGCGCCGAGCCGACCCGCGGCACCGAGCAGAAGACTCGCCCGAACACCGCTCCGGCGACGTTCGTGTCGACCCCGGTCTTCGACGGCGCCAACTGGGACGAGGAGGAGAAGGCTGGGAAGCACCCGACCATCCAGCAGATCTTCGAGAACCTCAACCCCGAGTCGGTCGACGGCGATCGCCTGATCGGCTCCGACGGCAAGACGACGCTCTATAACGGGCGCACCGGCGAGGCCTACGACAACCCGATCACCGTCGGGTACATGTACATCCTCAAGCTGGCGCACCTCGTCGACGACAAGATCCACGCTCGCTCGACGGGCCCGTACTCGATGATCACCCAGCAGCCTCTCGGCGGCAAGGCCCAGTTCGGTGGCCAGCGCTTCGGTGAGATGGAGGTCTGGGCCCTCGAGGCCTACGGCGCTGCCTACTGCCTGCAGGAACTGCTCACCATCAAGAGCGACGACGTGCTCGGGCGTATCCGCGTCTACGAGGCGATCGTGAAGGGCGACAACATCCCCGAACCGGGTGTGCCCGAGAGTTTCAAGGTGCTCATGAAGGAGATGCAGGCTCTCTGCATCAACGTGGAGGTGCTCGGAGACGACGGTCGCGAGATCGAGATGCGCGACCTCGACGACGACATCCACCGCACGATGGAGGACCTCGGCATCGACATCTCGCGCCCCGAGCGCGGATCCGACGACGACGACCGCCGGGCCGTCCGCTGAGACCGGCCGGACCGAAGAGGAACTGAGGAACAGACATGCTCGACGTCAACATGTTCGACCAGCTCAAGATCGG
>RFQQ01000056.1 GCA_009924875.1 Actinomycetota bacterium
TCAACCCTCAGTGGGGAGCCGTGAGCGTCGGATGGCCGACGAGTCCGGTGTCGAGTCGCGTCGGGTCGAAGGTCCACCACTGTCTGATCTCACAGATCAGGCCATCTCGAAACTCGTAGTGGTCGCTGCCCCGGAAGGTAAAGGCCCGACCGCTCTGGGGATCCGTGCCATGCATCGCCCACTCCACCGCCGCCCGGTCGCCCTCGACCACCGTGGACAGCACCTCCCAGCGCGCACCACCCCAGCGCTCTCGCACCTTCACCCACATCGGACCGATCTCGTCAGGGCCACGCGCGGGCCGACTGTTGGCGTCCCACACGACCGCATCGGGGGTGAAGTGAGCGGCGATCTCCCTCACGTCCCCGGAATTGCACGAGGCGAAATACACATCGAGGCGTTCGCGGCTGCGCTGTGACGAATCCATCGGCGGAGCATGGCAGACGGCCCGACCGGCTCGGACCACTAGCGTTCGGCCGCGTGGACTACCGATTCGATCGCTTCCTGCGCTACGACGAGATGGTCGAGTGGCTCCGAGCCGCCGAGTCGCGATCAAACGGACTGCTCTCACTCGAGGTCTACGGGCAGTCGCACCTCGGTCGTGACCTGCTGCTCGCGACCGTCAGCGACCCGGCGACCGGAGCACCCGCGGACAAGCCGGCGCATTGGGTGGACGCCAACATTCACGCGGTGGAGGTCACGGGCGGTGTGGCCGCCCTCGCGCTCATCGATCGGCTGATCAGCGGTTTCGGCGAGGACGCGACGGTCACCGAGGCCCTCCGGACGAGGACCTTCTACATCGCTCCACGGGTGAATCCCGACGGCGTGGAGGACGCCCTCGCCGACCATCCCCGGTTCCATCGCTCCAGCGTTCGCCCCTGGCCCTGGACCGATGGACATCGTTGGCCGGGTCTGGCTCCTGAGGACATCGACGGGGACGGGGTGATCCGCACCATGAGGATCGCTGATCCTGACGGCGCGTGGGTGGAGCATGCGGATGATCCTCGGGTGATGGCTCCGGTCCCCGCCGACGGAGTGGTCGACGGTCGTCAGCGCTACCGACTGCTCTGCGAGGGAACCATCGAGAACTACGACGGATTCACGATCGACACCCCTCGCGACCCGGCCGGACTCGATCTGAACCGCAACTTCCCCGCCGGATGGTCGACCTCGGTGCTCGGGTCTGGCGACCACCCCCTCTCCGAGCCGGAGATCGACTCGCTGGTGCGGGCGATTCGGGCCCGTCCGAACATCTGCGGATACAACGCCTTCCATACGTCCGGTGGTGTGCTGCTGCGTCCGAGCAGCACGCGGCCCGACGGTGACCTCCCCGCCGGTGACCTGTGGACTTGGCGGCGTCTCGCGGAGCGGGGAACCGAGCTGACCGGGTACCGGTGCCACTCGGTGTTCGAGGATTTCACCTGGGATCGACGGCACCTGATGAGCGGGGCGGCCGATGACTGGGCATACGACCATCTGGGGGTCTTCTCCTGGACGACCGAGTTCTGGGACGTGATCCATCACGCGACCGGGGAGCGTGCGAGTACCCACATCTGGTTCGAGGGACCAACCGTCGAACAGGAGCTCGCGGTAGCCCGGTGGTCCGATCAGCATGCGCCCGGTGGCTACGCGCCCTGGAGACCCTTCGACCACCCGCAACTCGGCCGCGTGGAGATCGGCGGGGCGGACGACTTCCATCTGTGGACGAACGCCCCTTCCGCGATGCTCGCCGCCGAGGTCCGCCCGCATGCGGACTTCGCGATCCACCAAGCCCTCGCCTCACCGCGCCTCGAGATCGCGCTCCTTGAGGCGATCAGTCTTGGGGACGATCTCTGGCGAGTTCGCCTCGGGGTGTCCAATACCGGATGGCTTCCCACCGAGATCAGCGCCCACGCTCGTCGGGAGCACCTGGTCCTCCCGATTCGAGCGGCACTCCAGAATGCCGATGGCGGCGCCGCGAGGACGATCGGCGGTCAGGCCACGGTGCAACTTGGACAACTCTCCGGGCGGGCCGCGATGAACCTCGGCGGACGTCCGATGTCCGACGGCACCCCGGATCGACTCATTCATGAGTGGACGGTGCGTGGATCGGTCGGCGCTGAACTCGCGGTCGAGGTCTCCCACCAACGCGCCGGTCGAGTCACGGCGAGGATCGAGCTCGGCTGATGCTCGGAGGTCTCGACGAGTCGATCGTCACGATCCTCGAATTTGCCGGCATCGTGGCCTTCGCCGCCTCCGGCTCCCTACTCGCGGTCCGCAAGGACTTCGATCTCATCGGCGTGCTCGCCCTCGGCACCGCGACCGCGCTCGGTGGCGGCCTCGTGCGCGATCTCGTGATCGCCGACGGCACTCCAGCCGCCTTCAGCGACCCGTGGCTTCTCCCAACCGCGCTCGCCGCGGCGGTCGCGGCAGCAGCAGCGCATCGACCGCTCGCCCGATGGCACCGAGCGATGCTCGTCTTCGACGCGCTCGGCCTCGGACTGTTCTCAGTGGCTGGGGCGTCCGTTGCCGCCGAGGCGGGGCTCGGCGCACTTCCGGCCGTCCTGCTCGGCGTCGCCACGGCGACCGGTGGAGGCGTGTTGCGCGACACCTTGGCCGGGGACGCGCCGCAGATCTTCCGGGTGGATTCGACCCTCTACGCGGTACCGGCCGCACTGGGCTCGACCGTGACGGTAGTACTCCACGGCGCCGAGTCCGGAGGGGCCCTCGCGGCGCTCGCGACGGCGGCGGTCGTGATCACCGTTCGGCTTACCGCACTGCGCCTCGGCTGGCGCGCGCCGTCTCCGGCGCGACGGACTCAGACGAGTTCGTAGATCTCGTAGACCAACTTGCCGCGCTCGGGGAAGGAACCCTTGGCGACCGCTTGCACCCGGTTCAACCACGCATACCGCTCGTCGCCGGTGTGGAACAGGGGCGCCGCATAGATCGTCATGGTGTCGAAGTGCATTCGACCCGAGTACTCGGCGTAGATCGTTGCACCGTCGTGGGTCTCGACCGCAAGCTTCACGTCGAGCGTTCCGACACCGTCGGGCCCGATGCGAATCCAGTCAGCCGCGGCCTGGCCCTTCATCGAGGCTCGGATCCTGTCGCCCTCGTACTCAACCGAGGTGAGCTCCCCAATCGTCAAGGAGGGCGACACGACGATCGGCTTGGCGAGGGCGATGGTCGCGGTGCAGAGCGGGACGAGTTCGAGTGACATGCCGAGCACCGTAGTCGCAGGGCACGCGAGGTCTCGGACCGGTCGGAGTGCTCCGGTAGGTTCCGCCTGTGGCTTCTCCGAAGATCGTCGGTTCGCAGCGGTACGTCTCCCTCGACACCCGACGGCGCAACGGCACGATGGTCAGCACTGCGGTCTGGATCGTCGATCTCGGCGACGGGACGGTCGGATTCACCACCGAGGCGACGGCGGGGAAGGTGAAGCGAATCCGCAACTTCACGGAGGTGACGCTCCGGCCCTGCGATCGCCGAGGCGCGGTCGCCGAGGGCGCCCCAACCTGGACGGGAAGGGCCGAGGTGCGGACCGGCGAGGCCGCCCGACCAACCGTCCGCGCGATCCGTCGGAAGTACGGCTGGCAGGTCGTCGCGATCGACATCGCTTCCTGGATTCGTTCGCTGCGAACCCGTCGTCGAGTGGAGGATGCCGCCATCGTCATCACCCTCGATTCGTGACCGGTAACCCCAGCAGACGATCGAACTTCTGCGCTCCACTCAACGTCCGTGTCAGGGGTAGCGTCCGGCGCCATGAGTGAGACCGCGCCGTCACCGTTCACCGATCTCGTTAGCCGCCTCCTCGACGGCCAAGTGTCGACCGGGCAGGTTGCCGTCTCCCCCGACGGGACACGCGTCGCGTTCACCACTTCCCGGGTCGATCTCGAGGCCAACACCTATCGACGTCAAATCTGGATCGCCTCCACCGACGGTTCGAGCGCGCCGACACCTCTCACCGCAGGCGATCCCGGCGAGACGAGCCCCGCCTGGTCCCCCGACGGGCGCCATCTCGCCTTCGTCTCGCGGCGCGGAGGCGACCCGAGCGATCGCCGCGCGAGCCTCCACGTGATCCCCGTCGACGGACCTGGTGAGGTGCGTTGTCTCGTACGCGTCTGAACGGAGAGGGTTGGGTCTACGACCGCCCGAACCACCTCTTCGTGATCGCGGCCGACGGCACCGGATCACCGATCGACCTGACACCCGAGTCCGAACTTCCTGAGGGCGGAGCCCCCGATCACAGCGACTTCTCCTGGTCACCGGATTCCTTGTCGCTGGTCGTCGCCGCATCCCGCCACGCCGGTTGGGATGTCGATCTCTCCTCCGACTTGTACCGAGTCACGCCGAACCCTGCCGGTGGTTCCGCCTCGGTGGAGCGCCTGACCGAAGGCACGGCGAACATCGCCTTGCCCGCGGTCTCTCCCGATGGGAGCCGAGTCGCTTTCCTCGGGAACGACGATCCGCTCACCTATCCGCAGAACGTGCGAGTCGGGGTACTCGATCTCGGAAGCGGCTCGCGCCAATGGGTCTCGGAGGGACTGGACCGCACCTTCGAGGTGACCTCGGGTGCGATCCGGCCGGTGTGGACCGACACCGGGCAGTTACTCGCGAGCGCGGAGGACCGCGGAACCTGTCATCTGTTCCGTCTCGATGCCGATGGCTCCACTCCCCCAGCCCCGGTGACCTTTGGCCGACGTTGCGTCAGCGCCTGGGATCACCGCGCTGGCACCACCGTCGTCGTCGTCTCCGGTGTCGACCGTCCCGGTCGCGTCATGGTCGTCGACGGCGGATCGGAGCGGGTACTGCTCGATCCAGCCTCGGCCTTCGTCGACCGGATCGCTCCCGTCGGTTGGACCCACTTCACCGTCCCCTGTCCGGATCCGACTCCGGGAACCGACGGTGAGATCGACGCCTGGATCATGTGCCCTGCCGGAGTCGACCCGAGCGACGGATCCTCGCCGCTACCGGTGATCGTCAACGTGCACGGCGGGGAGCGCGCCGTCAACAACTTGTTGACCGAGGAATGGTCGAGCGACATCGGCACGATGTTCCGGGTCGAGCACGGCGTCGACCCGGTGACCGACCCAGA
>RFQQ01000057.1 GCA_009924875.1 Actinomycetota bacterium
AGTCCACCCTCGCCATGCACGTCGTCGCCGAAGCCCAGCGCAACGGTGGCACCTGCGCGTACATCGACGCTGAGCACGCCATGGATCCGGTCTACGCCCGGGCGATCGGCGTCGACGTCGACCAGTTGCTGATCTCCCAGCCCGACACCGGTGAGCAGGCCCTCGAGATCGCCGACATGCTCGTGCGCTCCGGTGCCATCGATGTCATCGTCATCGACTCGGTGGCCGCTCTCACGCCTCGGGCCGAGATCGAAGGCGAGATGGGTGACAGTCACGTCGGCCTCCAGGCTCGGCTCATGAGCCAGGCCCTCCGCAAGATCACCGCCAATCTCAATAAGACCGGCACGATCGCGGTGTTCATCAACCAGCTGCGCGAGAAGATCGGCGTGATGTTCGGTTCCCCGGAGACCACGCCAGGTGGACGCGCGCTGAAGTTCTACTCGTCGGTCCGTCTCGACATCCGGCGCATCGAGTCCCTGAAGGACGGGGCCGAGGTCGTCGGTAACCGCACTCGGGTCAAGGTCGTCAAGAACAAGGTCTCCCCGCCGTTCCGTCAGGCGGAGTTCGACATCATGTACGGCAAGGGCATCAGCCGTGAGGGCACCCTCATCGACATGTCAGTCGATCTCGGCATCGTCACCAAGTCGGGCGCCTGGTTCACCTACGAGGGTGAGCAGCTCGGCCAGGGACGTGAGAACGCCAAGACGTTCCTCACCGAGCACCCTGAGGTGATGGTCGAGATCAGCGAGAAGGTTCTCGTGGCCGCCGGCCTCCGCGACAGCGAGGCAGGAGCCGAGGGGTTCACCGAGGCCGACGACGAGCCGATCGAGATCGACTGATCGTCGCGGAGTCGCTCCGCGTTCGGATGTCCCGGGGCTCAGGCCCCGGGCTTCCAGACCATCAGGATCAGACCGATCAGCAGCAGTGTGTGGCTGATGCCGGTTCCGGCCGCCATGCGAGATGCGGCTGACGGGCTGTCACTGGAGATCGCCGGGCGGATCATCAACCAACTGACCGCCACGAGCGCGGCCCAGATCACGATGGAGATGCTGAGCCACGGATCGGCCACCTTGTAGGTGTCCTCCGACATGCCGGCGAGTCCCATGCCGAGCACCCACAGTGCGATGAGGGCCGGGAAGGTGAGCCGCATGTGGAGCCGAGCGATGGTCGACGTCTCACCCGCCTTGTGGAGTCCTGGATAGAGGAAGAGCGGGCCGAAGGCGACGATGGCGCTCAAGATGTGGAGCAGAGCCATCACGCGGTAGCCGGGCGAGTCGAGCAGGATCGCGGTCATGGGCGTGACCATAACCCGTCGCCGGCCTCGGCGGTGGTCTGCTCCGTGCGCTTAGAGCTGACTGACCGCGTCAAGGAGCGCGTTCTCAACGACCTCGGTGAGGGCCGGGTGTATGTAGTACACGGCCTCCGCCAATTCTCGGGCCGTCTGCCCGAATCGCATCCCCTGGATGAGCGGTTGGATGAGGGTCGCGGCCTGCGGACCGATGATGTGCGCGCCGATCACCAGGCCGGTCGCGCGGTCGACGATCACCTTCGCGAATGAGGTCTCATCAGCGAGGGCCCACCCATAGGCGGTGCCGCCGTAGTCGCGCCGGCCGATGACGTGGTCGACACCCCGATCCACCGCCTCTGATTCGGTCATGCCGACGGCGGCGATCTGGGGATGGCTGAACACCGCTGCTGGAATCGGACCGAGGTCGACTCGGTGGAGATCGTCCGGGTGGGTGATGTTCCAGAAGGCGACGTGGGCCTCAGCGTTAGCGACGTGCTTCAGGTTCGCGTCGTTCGCGACGTCCCCGACCGCCCAGATGCGGGGCACCGAGGTCCGCTGGTACTCGTCGACCACGATGGTTCCGTGATGGTGGAGCGCGACGCCAGCCCGTTCCACTTCCAGGAGATCGCTGTTCGGCTCCCGACCGGTCGCCACGAGGAGCTCATCCACGACGACCTCTCCGTCGGCGCAGTGCACGACGATCGCGCTGTCGCGGCGCTCCACCCGGGTCGGGAGGTGTCCGAGGTGCAGATCGACCCGCCGACCGAACACCTCGGTGAACCGTTGCGAGATATCTCGATCGTGGGAGGACAGGAGCCGGTCCGAGCGATTGAACATCGATACCCGCGACCCGAGGCCAGCGAACACGTGGCCCATCTCGGCCGCGATGTAGCCGCCACCGATGATGCCGAGGCGCTCGGGCAGGACGTCGAGTCGCATGATCGAGTCGCTCGTGTGGAATCCCGTCTCGACGAGTCCGGTGATCGGGGGCACCACAGGTCGTGACCCGACAGCGATGAGGATGTCGTCTCCGCTGATTCGCCGTCCGTCGACATCGATCGTCGAGGCGTCGACGAAGCACGCGGTTCCCTCGATGAGGGTGATGTTCGGGCACCGTTCGGCGCGGTAGTCGCGACCGTCGGCGGCGATCGGATCGATCCTGTTGAAGATGCGGTCGCGGATCGCCGGCCAGTCGGCCCGACCCGCCGGGATCTCAATGCCGAGTCGGTCAGCCTCGGCCGCCTCGGTGAGCCGGTCGGCAGGGAGGACGAACATCTTCGAGGGGATGCAGCCGCGATTCAGGCAGGTCCCGCCGAAGACATCTCGCTCCACGATGGCGATCCGACGGTCGTCGAGATCGGACGGGATGTGGTTCCCCGATCCCGAGCCGATGATCACGAGGTCGAAGCGCTCGGTGGTGTCCGCCATGCCCGCAGTCAACCGCGCGTGGGCCGAGATGTTCCTGAGGTGACCCGGACTAGGTTCCGGATATGGAACGGCGAGGGGGCGCCGAGCAGCCCGCGCGACCCGAGAAGGTGGTCGTCGTGCTGCTCGACAGCCTCAACCGGCACCTTCTCGGCGCGTGGGGATCCGGCGAATTCGACACGCCGAACCTCGACCGTTTCGCCCGCGGATCGGTGGTGTTCGATCGGCATCACGTCGGTTCGTTGCCGTGCATCCCCGCTCGACACGATCTGCTCGTCGGTTCGCTCGATTTTCTCTGGCGTCCCTGGGGATCGATCGAGGTGTGGGAGGAGTCGATCACCGCGTCGCTTCGCCGAGCCGGGGTGACGACGATGCTCGTGACCGATCACCCTCATCTGTTCGAGACCGGCGGCGAGAACTACCACACCGGCTTCACCGCCTGGGAGTACCTGCGCGGAAGCGAGAACGACCCGTGGCGAACCCATGCCGATGCCACCGCGGTCGGCGCCCCGGCCCTGCCCGCGCGGCCGGCCCCGATTCATCGCCCATATGACGATTCGCGCACCTGGTTTCGAGACGAAGCCGATTTCCCTGGCCCGCGAACGATGCGGACGGCCGCCGAATGGCTGGACGTGTCCGCGCCTCACCACGACCGCTTCCTGCTGCTCATCGACGAGTTCGATCCGCACGAGCCCTTTGACACACCTGAGCCTTGGGCATCCATGTATGACGCGGACTGGGAGGGGGAGCGGTTGATCTGGCCGCCCTATGCGGTGGGCGCCCTCGAGCGAGGGATTCTCACCCCGCGGGAGGCTGCGCACATCCGCTGCAACTACGGCTCAAAACTCTCGATGATCGATCACTGGTTTGGTCAGGTCCTCGACGCCGTTGACCGTCTCGGCGATGACGTCGCTGTCATGGTGTGCACCGACCACGGCCTCTACCTCGGGGAGCGTGATCTCTTCGGCAAGCCGGGCGCGCCGCTGTGGCCCGAACTCGCTCGCATCCCGTTGATGGTCCGCTGGCCTGGCGTCGAACCCCGCCGTGAGACGGCGTTGACCACAACCGTCGATCTTCACGCGACCCTGTGCGAGGTCTTCGGGGTGACCCCGGAGCACCGCACTCACGGTCGCTCCCTTGTCGATCTGATTGAGGGCCGCGTCGATTCGGTGCGCGATCATTTGCTCGCTGGCTACTGGTCGAGGCACGTCTACGTGGTCGACACCGATCGCACCTACGGCCGGTCAGCGGTCGGCGATCCCTTCCCGCTGGCGATGTGGTCGAACCGGTGGTCGTCCATGCCCATCGAGCACGCGGTTCCCGGCTACCGGTTCCCGCGTCCCGACGGACGAGCCGAGCTCCGCGCGATGCCCGGGTCAGCGGTGCCGGTGATCCGTCAGCCCTTCGTCGATGGTGATCTCCTGCCGTTCTGGTCCCACGCGATGCCGGTGGACGATCACCATCTGCACCTCGCGAGCGACCCGGAGTGTCTCGAGGACCGCGCCGGCACGGCGCTCGAAGCGGAGGCCATCGACTTGCTGCGCCACGCCCTTGAGCAGGTGGAGGCGCCCGAGGAGCAATTCGCGCGGCTCGGTCTGCGATGAGCCAGCGTTAGCCTCGGCGCCATGTCGGGCCGTTACGTCGTTCGCACCTACGGGTGTCAGATGAACGAGCACGACTCCGAGCGGATCGCCGGGCTCCTCGAGAGCGATGGATTCAGCGAGGCCGATGATCTCGATGAAGCCGATGTGGTGGTCCTTAACACCTGCTGTATTCGTGAGAACGCCGACAACAAGCTCTACGGAAATCTCGGACACTTGAAGACCTGGAAGGACGCTGCTCCTGGTCGCCGGATCGTCGTCGCCGGGTGTCTCGCCCAAAAGGACCGCGAGACCGTCCGTGAGCGCGCCCCCTACGTGGATGTCGTCCTCGGCACGCACAACGTGCATCGCACCGTTGAACTCCTTGACTCCGTCGAGCGGCACGGGCCCGTCACCGAGATCTTTGAGGAGGCGGTCGTCGATGACGAGGCGCTCTTCCCCTCAGCGCTCCCCGTGAGGCGAGAGGTCTCGCACTCGGCGTGGGTGACCATTCAGATCGGCTGTGACAACA
>RFQQ01000058.1 GCA_009924875.1 Actinomycetota bacterium
CGCTGAGCAGATCGTGGTGATCGATCACGGTCACGTGATCGCCGAGGGCACCCCCGAGCAACTGAAGTCGCGGATTGGTGGGGCGCTGCTCAGCGTTCGCATCGCCCGTCCCGAGAACCGCGACCGCGCCCTTGGGGCGCTCACCCCTCTATGCACCGGCCCGGTCGAGGTGTCCCCGGATGATGTCGCCTTTTCCGCGCCGATTCTCGCCGGCGACGGCGTCGTTCCGGGGGTGATTCGCGCGCTCGACGATGTCGGGGTCGATGTGCTTGATGTGGAGGTGCGCAAGCCCTCCCTCGACGACGTCTTCTTGGTGCTCACTGGCCACACCGCTGGTTCGGAGAAGGAGTCATGACCTCTCGTCTCGTCTGGATGCTCCGTGACTCCTGGGTCGAGGCCGAGCGCCACTTGCGGATCATCCCGCGCAACATCGAACTGCTGATCTTCGCGGCGATCCAGCCGATCATGTTCTTGGTGCTCTTCGTGTACGTCTTCGGCGGCTCGATCGTGATTCCCGGCTTCGAGGACTACGACCAGTTCCTGATGCCCGGGATCTTCGCCCAGACCCTCGTGTTCGGTTCCGCCTTCACGGGGATCGGTCTCGCCGACGACTTGCAGAAGGGTCTCGTCGACCGGCTTCGATCCCTGCCGATGAGTCGGTCAGCCGTGATCGTCGGGCGCACCGTCTCGGACTTGGTCCGCAACCTCTTCACCTTCGCGGTCATGATCGCGGTCGCACTCGCCATCGGCTTCCGGTTCACCGGCGGGGCGTGGAACGCGGTCGTCGCGACAGTGCTGCTCGTGCTGTTCAGCTACGCCCTGAGCTGGGTGCAGGCGATCATCGGTCTCAGCGTGACCTCGGTGGAGGCGGCGAACTCGGCGGGCTTCATCTGGATGTTCCCCCTGACCTTCGTTTCTTCGGCCTTCGTCGACCCGTCGACGATGCCCGGCTGGCTGCGGGCGGTCGCTGACGCCAACCCGTTCACCCTCGTTACGGATGCGGCCCGAGCTCTCTACAACGGGAATCCGGTGGGCAACGATGCCTGGTGGTCCCTCGCCTGGTCGGTCGGGCTCATCGCGGTCTTCTCGGCGCTCGCCACTCGCAAGTTCTCGCGGTCGACCTCGGGCTGAGGCGGATCAACTCTCCTGGAGGGTCGCCGCGGCGAGATCTCTGAGTTCGGTCAGTCGGATCTTCACCCCGTTCGGCCCGTCGGTGACTGGGAACGCCGCCACGGTGATGACGGCGACGGGAACTTTGAATCGGGCGAGGCGCTCCCGGCAGGCCGCGATGATGGACTCCGGGTCGACCTCGCTTCCGTCCTCGGTGATGACGAAGGCGACCGGCCGGTGCCGCCGGGACGTTCGACGGCCACGACCTGCGCCTCGAGAATGCCGGGGAGCGAGGTGATCACCTCGATGATCTCTTCAGGAGCAACAAGAAATCCGCCGAGGCGCAGTACGTCCCCGAGCCGCGACTCGTAGTGGAAGGTGCGGTCGTCGTCGGCTGAGGCGAGGTCGCCGGTTCGGAACCATCCGTCGTCGAGGTGTCGGCCGGTCAACTCCATGTCGATCGAGTCCCCACCTTCAGCGAGATAGCCCGCGAAGAGGCTCGGTCCGCGCACCTGCAACTCCCCGTCGACGATCCGGTAGGTCGCGTCGGGCGAGGTCAGGGTTCCACCCGGCCGACATCGCTCGTCGGCGGGGGCCGATGGGTCGCGCAGTGAGAACAGGGCCTGTATTTCGCTCATCCCATAGAGGCCCGTGAGGGTCATGCCGGCCTGGTCGCCGCGTTCGACGAGATCGGTGAGGCTCGAGTTGAAGCGGGCGTATCCGCCGAGTCGCACCGATGAGAGGTCACGTCCGGTTTCGAGCAACCGGTGGAACATGTCGTCGCTGCCGTTCATGCAGGTGACGCCCTCGCGCTCGATCGTGGCGGCGGTCGAGTCAGCCTCGAAGGGTTCGATGATGACGGTCGCGTCTGCGGCGAGCGCGCCCATCAGCGAGGTGAGCCCGAACGTGCCGCACATCGGCAGCGCGATGAGCACCACGTCATCTGGTGACAGGGTGAAACGGTCGACGACCTGTCGGGCGTGCTCGACGATGCTGCGCTGATGGTGGAGCACCATCTTCGGCTTGCTCGTCGTTCCTGAGGTGGTGAACACGACGAAGGGTGAGTCGGCGAGATCGGCGGCCCGCGCGGCACGGGTAGTGGCGATCGTCTCCGACGGCGGGGTCACGCGGCGTGCTCCGGAGCGGGAAATGAGATCCTCGGCCTCTGCTGCGGAGTAGCGCGTGTTGACTGCCACGGTGCAGATGCCGACGCAGGCAGCGCCGAGCAGACTGACGATGGCGTCGAGTCCGTTGGGTAATTGCAGGGCCACGCGATCGCCCGGTCGAACGCTCTGTTCGAGCAGGGTCGCGCCGAACCGCTCGGCCTGCTCGAGAATCTGGTCGGCGCTCAGACGTAGCCCGTCGGCGACGATGGTCGCGTGTGACGCCGCAAGAAGGTGGGGAATGTCGGGGGTGGCGTCCGTGCTCACGTCTGACCGTGGCTGGTCCAGCGCTCCCGTCGCTCGTCGAGGGCTTCACGGGTCGGAGCGTCGAAGGCGACGTGGTTGACCCACCAGGGGAGTCCGGCCGCGGCGTTGATGTCGGTGGGGAAGTCATCACCGATCGCAGCGTCGTGGATCTCCCAGAAGGCGATCATGCCGTTGCCACCGGTGTCGTAGAAGAAGTGCTTCGACCATCCGTCCCCATCGTTCGGGGTCGGGGAGGCGACGACCTTTACGAGGTCGAAGCCCATGACGTCGGTGTAGAAGCGGTGCGTGGCCTCGGTGTCACGGGTGGCGAGCGCGATGTGGTGGAACCCCATGGACACAGTGTGGCTTGCCAAGATGGGCCCATGTTCCTCGGAGAGGATCTTCTCGCCTGGCTGATGCTCGCCCTTGGTGGCGCGCTGTTCGTCGGCCATGGCCTCGCGCTCATCCGCCCCCCGACTCTGGAGGGGTGCGAGCAGCCACCGCGGCGTCCGCCGCTCGTCCGAAGCATTTCCTTCGCCCTCATTGGTCTCGTGGCGGCGGTCTGGGCGCTCGCCACGCTGGTGTCGGGCTGAGCCATGGCGTCTCCGCCGCTTCGGCTCCAGTTCTTGCGCTCGGCCACCCGAGTGCGCGACCTCGATGAGGCGGGCCCCGAGGTGGCTTTCGTCGGCCGATCGAACGTGGGGAAGTCGTCGCTCATCAACGCACTCGCCCGTCAACGCCAACTCGCCCGCGTCTCGAACACCCCAGGTCGCACTCAGTTGATCAACGTGTTCGGTCACGCTGACGGCGGCACGGTGGTCGACCTCCCCGGCTACGGCTACGCGAAGGTTCCCGACCGAGTGCGCCGCGACTGGCCGGAGATGATCGAGGGATATCTCCTCGACCGCGAACCCCTGGTGATGGTGTTCGTGCTCGTCGACGGAGCGATCGGCCCAACTCCGCTTGATGTGCAGATGCTCGAGTGGCTCCGCGAGAACGAGGTGCCCCACACGGTGGTGGCGACGAAGTCCGACAAGGTGAAGTCGTCGAAGCGTCCCGGTCGTCGACGGGACCTCGCCGAGGGGTGCCAACTGGAGCAGGGTGACATCGTCTGGGTGAGTTCGACCAAGGGTGACGGAGTCGAGCGTCTCCGGGACCTTGTCCGCCTGCATCTCTCCGGTTGACGCGCCTCGTCGATTCGGATGTGGCGCTCGTCACGGCGGGCGGCCAAGATTCTCCCCATGATCGAGCACTACCTCGCCACTTGGAATGACTTCACCGCCGAGGGCGGCCAGTTCGCGATGAGCGAGGTCGAGGTGAGGGGTGTACCGATGCGGGTCTACACCCAGGCCCCGCCGTCGATGCGCTTTCTGTGGGAGCTCGCCGGTGGATACGCCGATCGCGACTACGTCGTCTACGAGGACGAGCGCTACACCTACGCCGAGATGGGCGCGATCGTGCGGTCGCTCGCCCGTCATCTGGTCGAGGATCTCGGCGTCGGGCGCGGTGATCGCGTCGCAGTCGCCATGCGCAACTACCCCGAATGGGTCGCCACCTATTGGGCGACCGTCTCCATCGGCGCTGCTGTTGTCGGGATGAACGCGTGGTGGACCTCGGAGGAGATGGAGTACGGGCTCTCTGACTCGCGCCCGAAAGTGCTCGTCTGTGACGCGGAGCGTCTGGAGCGGGTTGTCCCGATTCTCGGCAATCTTCGCGCGACCTCCCCGTTGCATGTGATCGCGGTCCGGGCCGAAGGTGACCTCCCTGAGGACGCTGACCATTGGTCGAACGTGGTGGATCCGTCGTCAGCTCCCGAGGCGTTGCCGGTCGCCGAGATCGATCCGGACGACGATGCGTGCATCTTCTACACCTCGGGCACGACGGGCTTTCCGAAGGGGGCGCAGCTCACCCACCGAGGCTCGGTGCACAACGTGATGAACCTCGCCTTCATGGGTCTGACCAGCGCGGCGGCTGAGGCTCGGGCTCGAGCGGCGGGCGACATCGACGGACCTCCGGCGGCCGATCCGGTCGGCGGCGGGGGTGGACAGTCGGTGTACATGGCTCCGACCCCGTTGTTCCATGTGACCGCGAACAACTGCCTGCTTCAGCCGTGCACGCTGGTTGGCGGGAAGATCGTGCTCACCTACAAGTGGGATGCGGGCCGGGCTCTTGAGCTGATCGAGCGGGAGGGGGTCACGAACTTCTCCGGTGTGCCGACGATGAGCCGCGAGTTGCTCATGCATCCGGATTGG
>RFQQ01000059.1 GCA_009924875.1 Actinomycetota bacterium
CGACCGACACCGACTCGATCGAGGGTGATGATGTCGCCGAGCAGAGCCCTGCTGTGGTGAGTTCGGGGGATCAGGGCCGCGGTGAGCCCGAGCTCGTCAACTCCACTACGACCGAGCCTGAACTTGACGAGTCGAGTACCGATGCGGTCACCGACCTCACGGTGGCCGATCTCACGCTCGCCTCCGACCGCATCGGTCCCTTTCCATTCGGGACACCAATCGTGCGGGTGCTCGATGGTCTCGTCGTGGCACTCGGGCCCGCGATGTCTGACCTGGTGGCGCTCTACACACCCGGCGACGCGGGTCGACTCGTGGATGGCGATGGATTCGCCTTCGATCACCCCTTCGGTCGACAGACCTGTTTCGGCAACGGCCTCTGCGTCGAAGCAGGAGCTGCGGACACCGCGGATCTTCGGCTCGTCGGCTGGAGCCTCACCGAGGGCGATGGCGAACCCATCCCGACCAACATCGGGCTTCGCCTCGGCGATGCCCTCGGTGATTCGAGCGATGTCGTGATCGACCCGTTCGGTTGCTCAGTGATCGGCACCGGCCGTCTCGGCGGCCTCGAACTCGAGTTGTTGTCGACCGATGGTCCGTTCCCGTCGGGCGCCGACGACGACGCGACGTCGACTCCTCCGCCAACCGCGCTGGTCGTCGTTGGACTGTCTGCCGGCTCGCTCAGAACCGCGACGTTCGCGTCCTGTTGAACCTTGTCGCACCCGGCCGCAACCTGACGGCGAGACGGGGATCAGGAGAGCGGATGACGGGAATCGAACCCGCGTTCTCAGCTTGGGAAGCTGATGTTCTGCCATTGAACTACATCCGCGAAGAGCGCCAACACTAGCGGTCGGGCGACTGCTCGTCACCGGGCCGAGCGGCACTAGGGTGACCCGCGTGATCCTGTCGGACCGCACGATTCGCGAAGAGATCGCCGCCGGTCGCATCGTGATCGACCCCTATGACGAGCGTCTCGTCCAACCCTCCTCGATCGACGTCCGGATCTCCCACCTTTTCCGGGTGTTCCGGAATCACACCTCCGCGGTGATCGACGTCAAAGCCGACCAGGCCAGCCTCACCGAGTTGGTGGAGATGCCCGAGGACGGCTCGGAGCCGTTCATGCTCCATCCGGGGGAGTTCGTGCTCGGCTCCACTCTGGAGCGGGTCGCCGTACCCGACGACTTGGTGGGTCGCGTCGAAGGCAAGTCGAGCCTCGGGCGACTCGGACTACTGATCCACTCGACGGCCGGATTCATCGACGCTGGATTCGACGGGCACATCACCCTCGAACTCGCCAACGTCGCGAGCTTGCCGATCACCCTCTACCCGGGCATGAAGATCGGGCAGGTGAGCTTCATGCGGATGACGACGCCCGCTGAGCGACCCTACGGATCGGGCGCGTCCGGATCGAAGTATCAGGGTCAGCGCGGACCGACCCCGAGCCGCTATTTCGAGAACTTCACCTGAACCCCGGCGCGGGTCCATCGAACCGGTGGACCCTCCGGACGAACCGACAGGAGTCAACGATGACCTTCTTCCCCGATGTCGAGGCGCCAATCGCCTACGAGGGACCCGAGAGCGACAACCCGCTCGCCTTCCGCTGGTACGACGCCGAGCGCTCGGTCGCCGGACGCACCATGGCCGAGCACCTTCGCTTCGCCGTCTGCTACTGGCACTCCTTCAACTGGGATGGCTTCGACATCTTCGGCGCCGGGACCATGGATCGGCCCTGGCTCGGCGCGCAGTCCGATCCGATGGATGCCGCTCGCCGCAAGATGGACGCTGCTTTCGAGTTCTTCTCGAAACTCGGCGCGCCGTTCTGGTGCTTCCATGACCGCGACATCGCCCCCGAAGGCGCCACCTTCGCCGAATCGTGCCGCAACCTCGAGGCCATGGTCGACGAGGCGGCCCAACATATGGAGGCCACCGGCATGCGCCTGCTGTGGGGTACGGCCAACCTGTTCTCCAACCCGCGCTACCAGGCAGGCGCCGCGACCAATCCCGATCCTGAGCTCTTCGCCTACGCGGCGGGACAGGTGTGTCAGGTCCTTGAGGCGACCCACCGACTCGGGGGCTCGAACTATGTCCTGTGGGGTGGCCGTGAGGGGTACGAGACCCTCCTCAACACGGATATGGGTCGCGAACTCGAGCAGCTCGCCCGATTCCTCCACCTCGTCGTCGAGCACAAGCACGCGATTGGTTTCGAGGGCACCATCCTCATCGAGCCGAAGCCCTTTGAGCCGACCAAGCACCAGTACGACTACGACGTCGCCGCGGTCCACGCCTTCCTACAGAAGTACGACCTCGCCGAGGACGTCTGCGTCAACATCGAGGTGAACCACGCGACGCTGTCCGGTCATGACTTCGCCCACGAGGTCGCCGCGGCCGCGGCCGCCGGCATCTTCGGATCGATCGACGCCAACGCGGGGGATGACCGCCTTGGATGGGACGTCGATCGGTTCCCGGTCTCGGTCGAGCAGATGACCCTCGGCATGTACGAGATACTCCGGGCTGGAGGGTTCACCACCGGCGGGCTCAATTTCGACGCGAAGTTGCGCCGTCAGTCGATCGACCGCAACGACCTCTTCCACGCCCACATCGGCGGCATGGACACCATGGCCCGCGCGCTGCTCGCTGCCGGAGCGATGTGGGAGGACGGCGCTCTCGAGGACATCCGACGGGACCGCTACGCCGGGTGGGACGGCGAACTCGGCACCGACATCCTCGACGGCCGCGCCACCCTCGCCTCACTTCGCGAGCGCACCCTCGGTCGTGATGACGAGCCGACCCGGGTGAGCGGTCGCCAGGAGGAGATCGAGAACCTGGTGGCTCGCTATATCGAACGGGCGCGCTGAGCGCGACCGGCCCGGCCGGTCAGCGCGGGGCGCTCGTCGAGCGCCGCACTAGCGACGGCGCGATGACGTGGTGGACGGCACCTCGGCGTCCTCCGCCGATGCGCTCGAGCAACACCTCGACGGCGAGTCGACCCATCGTCTGACGGTCCTGGTCGACCGAGGTCAGCGAGATGTGGTGGATGCCCGCGAGTGAGGTGTTGTCGTAGCCGACCACTGAGAGATCGTCGGGCACCCGCAGCCCGTGATCGGCGAGCGCCCCGAGCACCCCAACCGCCGCGAGGTCGTTCGCCACGAAGATCGCCTCGGGCGGCCTCGGTCGTCCCGCCAGGCGACGGCCGGCGCGAAGTCCCGCCTCCTCGGTGAATTGCGCGGAGATCACCTCCGGCTCGAGTTCGTGGTCGCGCATGGCCGCCGAGTAGCCGCTCCGGCGCTGTGACGACCCGGCACCTTGTCCGCCATCGATGTGGACGATCCGACGGTGCCCGAGCCCGATGAGATGCTCGGTCGCCAAGCGGCCCCCAGCGAGGTCGTCGTTGTTGACCGTGTCGACCGCCGTCGACCGGAGGTGTCGGCCGATGACGGTGATCGGAACCCGCGAGGCGAGGTGCTCAAGATCGCTCGAGCCGATCCGGGCGCCGGCGAGCAGGACCCCGTCGACACCGAGGTCGATGAAGCTCTCGACCGCCTCCCGTTCGAGTGCGCCCCGGAGGAACCCTGAGTTCATGAGCACGTGGTAGCCAGCCTCGGTTGCCGCGGCGTGCACCCCGTCAGCCACCTCGGGGAAGAACGGGTTGTGCAGATCGTTGAGCACGAGTCCGATCGTGAGGCTCCGTTTACTCGCGAGATGCCGCGCGGCGAGGTTCGGGCGGTAGCCGAGTTCGGCTGCCGCCGCGAGGACGCGCTCGCGGGAGGAATCGCTCACCTTGTCGGATCCCCGCATGACGAGGCTCACCAGCGCTCGGGACAGTCCGGCGGTCCGGGCGACGTCCTCCATAGTCGGTTTAGTCATCGGACGGCCTCCCTCCAACTGGCGACGACACAACACTTGACAGCGTGCTCGGAGCCGATGATCATATGACCTCGGTCACGATTTGGAGCGCTCCAATGCTCCGGCTGCCTCGGTGGTCATCGGACCGGATGCATCGAACGGTGGGCCCCATGCCCGCACCCAGTCAGGAGGACTGGTGACCACTACCCACACCGAGCCAACCGACACCACGAGGAACCCGGTCGCGGACGGTCGCACCGCTGGTGTTGCCGAGCGATTCCTTGCGCGGGTGGGCTCGGCCCCGATCTCGTGGGGCATCTGCGAGGTCCCCGGCTGGGGCGAGCAGCTCCCCTCGCAGCGCGTGCTCTCGGAGATGGCCGGACTCGGTCTTGGCGCCACCGAGCTCGGATCTGTCGGCTACCTCCCCACCGACCCGTCGGCGCTTCGATCCCTCCTCGATACCCACGGACTTCGCCTCACCGGTGGGTTCAACGCCCTCGCCTTGGCCGATGCCGCGCGGCGAGATGAGCAACTCGCCGTCGCCGATCGGAGCGCTGAAGTGCTGGCCGCTGCTGGGGCTGAGTACTTCGTGACCTGTGTGGTCTCCGACCCCGATGACTGGGCGCGGCCGAGCCTGTCCGAGGATGAGTGGCAGGAGATGTTCGACAACATCGGCCGGGTCGACGAAGTTTGCTCGCGCCACGGTTTGCGGCAGGTTTTCCATGTGCATGTCGACTCCCTCGTGGAGACCGCGGAGGAGATCCAGCGGGTGGTCGATTCGACTACTGTCTCGTTCGTACTCGAGACGGGTCACATGCTGATCGGGGGATTCGACCCGCTCACCTTCGCCCGGGACCATGCCGATCGAA
>RFQQ01000060.1 GCA_009924875.1 Actinomycetota bacterium
GTGGACATGGTGGGTGAGTTCGTCTCGCGCACTGAGAGCACCTGGGTTGACATCCTTCGGATCTCAGGGTCGCGTCTCGATGGCGCCGGAGTGGGGCTCATGTCGACCGCGCAGCGCGTCGCCCGCCAGACGCACGTCGCCGTCTCGCGATCGGATGAGCGATTGGCGGGTCGTGCCCATCGGGTGTCCACTGTGCGCCGTCGTCTCGACGCCGAGTTGATCCGGTCGGATCGCGCCGCGCAGCGCCTCGTCAGGTCGGCGGGAGTCGCCGCGCTCGCGGATCGACACCTTGATGATTTGGAGCGACGCCGCGAACTCCTTGATCCGACACGGCTCTTGCAGCGTGGCTGGAGTATTTCGACGGGACCCGACGGTCGTGTCGTGCGTTCCACCACGGACATCGGGATCGGCTCCACGCTGCGGACCCGACTCGCCGATGGAGTTGTGGTGAGTACGGTGGATGGAGTGGAGCGCGATGGCTGAGCAACCGACCACCTACGCCGAGGCGCTGGCCGAACTTGACAACATCCTCGACGAACTCGAGTCGGCCGATGTCGACGTCGACCAACTCGCCGAACGGGTGCGTCGGGCCGCGGAGTTGATCGCGACGTGCCGTGAGCGCATCGGCGCCGCGCGCATGCAGATCGATGAGGTCGTCGCCGGCCTCGAGACCGGCGAGCAGTGACCCTCTCCCCATAGCCTGACCGGCATGGGAGAGCCCCCCGCCTCGCTTGGCGTCATCGCGCGTCGGGTCGACATGGTTCTCGAGGCACTCCTCGAGAGCGAGTCCCGACGCTGGACCGACCTCGATTCGGAACTGGCCGGCCCACTCGGCGAGCTTGCGCGCCTCGTGCGATCGGGTGGGAAGCGCTTACGGCCCGCGTTCTGCCATTGGGGCTTCGTCGCCGCCGGAGGGGACATCGCCGAGGCGGAGTTGGTCGACTCTCCGGTGGTCACTGCTGGGGCCGCGCTCGAACTACTGCACGCTCAGGCGCTGTTCCACGATGATGTGATCGACGACGCCGACTCGCGGCGCGGATCGACGACTACCCATCGCCTCTTCGGCGATCGTCACCGGGAAAGCGGCTGGGCCGGCGAGGCTCGGCGATTCGGCGAGGGCGTCGCCATCCTCGTTGGGGACCTCGCCGGTGTCTACGCGGACCGCCTGATCGGGAGCGCGACCGGTGAGACCCGAGCGGTCTGGGACGAGCTCCGTATTGAGGTCGACGTCGGCCAATTACTCGACGTGCTCGGTTCGGCGACGGGGAATCGGAGTCTGGAGCGGGCCGAGCGGGTGTGCCGATACAAGAGCGCGAAGTACTCGATCGAGCGCCCATTGCACCTCGGAGCGAGCATCGCGGGTGGGTCGGCAGCGGTGATCGCCGCGCTGAGCGAGTACGGACTCCCGCTTGGGGAGGCGTTTCAGATGCGCGACGACGTCATCGGTGTCTTCGGTGATCCAGCGTTGACCGGAAAGCCGGTGGGTGGTGACCTCCGAGAGTCGAAGCCGACGCCGCTTATGGCACGGGCGTTCGCTGCAGCGTCACCTGCGCAGCACATCGTGCTCGACCGAGTGGGTACCCCGGATCTCAGTGATGCCGACATCGCCGACATCCAACAGGTGATCGTTGAGACCGGTGCTCTCAGCGAACTCGAAGGGTCGATCAATCTTCGGCTTGAGCAGGCCGTTGAGGCCCTCGATGATCGGATAGACGGGTCGGCGGTCGGTCCACTGACCGAACTCGCCGGGTTCATCGTCGACCGCGCTGCCTGAGCCGCGTGGTTTTAGAGTCGGGCGTAACGAGCGAGCGCAGCGGCGCGATCAGCTGAGCCGACTCCGGGAGCCGCGGCAACCGCGGTGAGCCACGGCGGCCGGAACTGCGCGACGACCGTAATCGGCTCGTCGATGTGGCTGGCTTCGGTCGCTAGACGAGCGAAGTCGACTGCGTAGTCCGCAGGGCGCAGGTCCCGACCGAGCTCAAGAAGGGCGTAGGGGTCTGGAGCACTACCGTCTCCGCCGATCGACAGCACCGCGGTCGATGTCGGCTCGATCGGACCGCCGGAGAGGCCGGGTCCGTCATCGATGATCGCCCCGATCACGAGATCGGGTCGGGCACCAGCGAGGAGCAGGGCGACGTAGCCGCCGAGCCCTCGACCGAGCACCGTTACCGCTCCGAGGTGCTCGACGGCGGCGTCGGCGTCGCCAAGGAGGATTTCGGTGGTGTAACCACCCCCGGCGGGAACCGTCGAGAGCCCGTGTCCGGTGAAGTCGAGTCCGACCACCGGTCCCGGCCAGTCCGGAAGGGGGGTGCTGAAGATCGACTCCGACGACTCACCGAGGCCGTGCAGGAGTAAGAGCGGTCGACCATCGCCTTCCCGAAGACGGTGAAGAGCGAGGCTGACCCGGTTATGGGCGAGGCGGGTGACACCGCTCATAGCGACTCCGAGAGGAAGTCGAGAATCAACGTCGAGACGATTTCAGGTTGCTCGATGTGCACGAAGTGGCCGAACTCCTCGAAGTACTCGAGGCGCGAACGACGCGGCATGAACCGCTCGACATGCTCAGGTCGAGTGCCCCAGCCCATAGGTTCCTCGGCTCCGACGAGCACACCGAGAAAGGGAACCGCGAGCCCAGCGAGCCGGTAGAGGGCCCACTCGGGTCGCCACGGGCCGAAGCCCCCGAGACGCATCGACGGATCGAGCTTCCATCGCCACCCGTCGGCATCGTGACGACCGCCCACGGTCACGAGGTACTCGAGCCACTCTCGCGACAACCGGGGGTTCATCTGACCTCGACGGGCGGCGAGTTCGGTGATCGTTCCGGGACGGCGCTGCCCTCCGGCGGTGCGGCGGCGGTGGGCGAGCCACGAGGAGAGTTCTGCTCCGAGCGCGCCGGCACGCTGGTGTTCCGGGACATCAGGGCCGGGTCGTCGATACGGGATGCCGTCAAGGTTGACGAAGGCTCGAAATCGGAAGGGGTGGGCGTCGGCGAGCGCGGTCATGATCGCCCCGCCTTTGGAATGGCCGACGACAACAACCGGCCGGCGGCCGGCGACGAACTCGAACACATTGGCGGCGTCTCGAAGATCGGCGTCGAAGGAGTAGAGGTGAGCATGGTCGGAGTCGCCGTGCCCACGTTGATCCCAGGCGACGACCCGGAAGCCCGCCTGAGCGAGTCGGGGTGCGAGCACATCGAAGGTGCGGCTGAAGTCGGCGCCACCGTGGACCAGCATCAGCACTGGATCGCGCTCGTTGCCCCATTCGTGAACGGCAATTCCGACACCATCGGCGTCGACCCGGTGCGTGCGGGCAGGACAGACCGCACCGGGGAAGGCTCGCTCCTCGACCACCCGGGGGAGGCTACGACCGTGGCTCTAGTCTTGGCCCCGGATGGATGCTCGATGACTCACCGGAACGCGACCCTCCTGTGCGCTCGACTGGCCGTCGTCGCGCTCTCCGTAACGATGGTCGCTGCCTGCGGGCTCGACGCCGAGGAGTCCCTCGGTGAACTTCCGCCGATTCGCACCACCACGACCACGTCAACCACAACGACAGTCCCTGACCTCAACCGCTACTTCTACGAGGTCAAGCCCGGCGACACCCTCTTCGCGATCGCTGGCTACTTCCAGGTGCCCATGGCGGAGATCGTCGCCCTGAACGGACTCGAGGACGCCGACGACATCCAAGTCGGCCAGATGCTCGAGATCCCGAGTGGTCTGGTCATCGTCACCATCCCCGACGAGATTCGCCTTGGCGGCGCGACCACGACCTCGTCGACACTCGATCCCGGCACCCCGTCGACCTCGGAGGGCTGAACCGCAGGTCTCGGGTGCTCGTCTGAGAGGTGGGCGGCCTTCGTAGACTCCTCCTATGGCGTTCTGGCCAACTGCCGAGCACTGGAGTGTGTCGATTCCGCTCGACACGAGGCACTGGAGGGTTCCGGCCCTCGACGACTCGGGCGTGGTTGAGCTCTCGCCGATGCCAGTCGAGGTTCCCGAGTCTGAGTGGATGGGCCTTGAGTACATGGACTGGAAGAGCGGCGGCGATACCAACTTCGCGCCGTTGGCCTCAGCGGACGGCGAGCTCGACTGCCGCGGGTTCTGGGATAAGGGCAAAACCGACAAAGACGCGCTCTGGACCTCCAACGCGACCATCGCACCCACGCTTCGTGACTACGTCGACGGGGTCGGCGCGAACTTCGGACGGGTTCGCGTCATCAAGTTGGAACCGCAAGATCGGGAGACGGCGATCCGCTCGCTACACCGAGACGACAACAACCGCTTCAATCCTGAGGGTGAGGGGTGGGTGGTGCGCACCTGGGTGGAGCTCACCGACAACCCCGACAGCTACATGCTGCTCATGGACAGCGGCGACGACGGTTTACCCGACCCCGACACTGAGCGGAGGGTCCCCCTCCACCGCGGGTCACGGTTCATCGTCGACACGCAGCGCCTCTGGCATGTGGTCGTCCATCCGGGCTCGGAACCCCGTTACGCCTTGATCACCAGTTTCGAATCGAGCCAGCTTCTGGCCGACTGGATCGATGCCGAGCGGGTGCCAGCCTCCCGTTGAGGCCGATGGCCACCGACCGGCCGTTACGTCGTTGATAGGTCGACGAACTCGTTCATGATTCGGGGAAGGTCGAAGTCCTTCGGGGTGTAGA
>RFQQ01000007.1 GCA_009924875.1 Actinomycetota bacterium
GCGGCTACCAGTTCGTGTACACGCCGCACGTCACGAACGGTCGCCTTTTTGAGACCTCCGGGCACCTCGACTACTACGCCGACGGCATGTACCCGCCGAGGTCGCCTCCCTCCTCGACTTCGTGCTGTCCGTGCTCCGAGCCTTCGGCTTCGAGGACTTCCGCTTCAACCTGTCGACGAAGGACCCGGACAAGTACGTCGGATCCGATGAGGTGTGGGAGCGGGCAACCGCCGCGCTCCGGGACGCGCTCGAGCGACACGGGCTCGAGTACGGCGTCAAAGAGGGCGACGCCGCCTTCTACGGGCCGAAGATCGACATCGATGTTCGCGACGCCATCGGGCGCTCCTGGCAGCTGTCCACCATCCAGGCCGACTTCAACAATCCGGAGCGTTTCGACCTCGAGTACGTCGGAGCCGACAACGGTCGGCACCGGCCGATCATGTTGCACCGCGCGTTGTTCGGCTCGGTCGAGCGATTCTTCGGGGTGCTTCTCGAGCACTACGCCGGGGCCTTCCCGACCTGGCTCGCGCCACTTCAGGTGAGGGTCCTGCCGGTGTCAAGCGATCACGAGGCGTACGCCGAGACGGTGAGGGCGGCCCTTGAAGCCCGTGGGCTGCGCGTCGACACCATCGGGGCCGATGACGCGCTCGGTAAGCGCATCCGCACCTCCAAACTCGAGAAGATCCCCTATGTCCTCGTCGTCGGGGACGACGACGTCGCCCATGGCACCGTCGGGGTGAATCCCCGTGGTGGGGAGGTCGAGCGCGACGTGGCCCTCGATGACTTCATTCAGCGGGTGAGCGCCGAGGTCAACGATTCCTCTCGCGCTGCGTTAACGGCCTGACATGGCGTTCGAGCAACTCTGGAACGGCTGGCGCTCCCAGTACGTCGCGGGAGCGCCACGGGGTTCCGACCCTCCGCGTGATGGGCAGTCAGTGTTCACTGCGATCCTCGAATCCGGGGCAGCCGACGAGGAGACCCACATCGTGTATCGCGGCGTGTCGTGTTTCGCGATCCTGAACGCCTACCCGTACGCCTCCGGACACCTCCTCGTTCTGCCCTACCGGCAGGTCGGTGATCTCTGCGACCTCTCAGCGGAGGAAACGGCGGAGTTGTGGTCGATCGTCACCGACGCGACCGTCGCTGTCCGAGCGGCGTTCGGACCCGAGGGAGTGAACATCGGCATCAATATGGGCAGAGCGGCCGGGGGATCGATCGCCGAGCACCTCCACGTCCACGTCGTCCCTCGGTGGGTTGGCGATTCCAACTTCATGACCGCGATCGCGAACACCCGGACCCTTCCTGTCGCCCTCGACGAGACAGCAGAGCGCTTGAGGAGAGCGTGGCCGTCCGCGGGAGCAGGGCCTAAGGTCTCACGATCATGAGCGGGGACTCCCCACAGCCCGACGGCTCGTCGACCGAAACGGACCAGCACGTCGACGTCCTGCCCGACGACCTCGATCCGAGCCTCGCTGCCGGCGCCTATCGCTTCCCCGACAACTCGCGACGGCGTGTACCCGCCGTCACTTCCGCTCTTGTTGGACTCGCCGTCATGCTCATCTCGCGAAGCGTCGAGTCCCCCTTGGTGAACGACGGACTCACCATCGGCGGGTTGGGCCTCGCGGTCTTCGGTCTCTACGGCGTGCTCGCCGGTCGACGGATGCACCTTGACGAGACACAGGCACTCGTGCGGGCCCAGCAAGCGCTCGGCTTCCCGGTCGGCCACGCCTCGGCCCAGCAGGTCTGGCGAGGACTTCTCAGCCGGCCCACTTGGCGCGTGCTTGCTTATTCCACGGAGGATCCACCGAGGCGCCGAGGTTTGGTGCTGGTGGACGCGGTCGACGGTCGTGTCGTGGAACACCTGGCTGAGGAAAACACTGACGATCTGACGGTCGATGACACCTCCGTCGCGACAGGGGAGGGCAACTGATGCTCGACGGCGCGTTTCGGGGACCGGTTGACCGCGCGGTCCGCCCCATCGGTCGTGCTCTTCGGCGCACGGGCCTCTCACCCGACCATCTGACGGTCGTCGGCCTGGTGGTGGCTGCGCTCGCCGCAGTCGCCGTCGCCTCGGGGCGTTTGGTGATCGGTCTGTTGCTCGTGATTGCGGCTGCCTTACCCGATCTGTTCGACGGGGCACTCGCCAAAGCGTCCGGCACCTCGAGTCAGCGAGGCGCCTTCTTCGACTCCACCGTCGATCGGATTACCGACGCGATGCTCCTCGGAGGAATCGCGTGGTATCTCGCCGACGTCGACGCTCCGCACGCGGCGATCCTCCCGTTCGCGGTGTCCTCGGTTGCCTCGGTGATTTCGTACCAGCGTGCGAAGGCCGAATCACTCGGCCTTGACGCGAAAGGCGGGCTGATGGAGCGGGCCGAGCGCATCGTGCTCCTATGCATCGGGCTCCTGCTCGAGGCGGTCGGACTCGACGGCGCGCTCACCGTGATCCTCTGGGGAATGCTTGTTCTCATCTCCGTTACCGCGGTGCAGCGATTCGTCAAGGTGTGGAGACAGGCCGAGGTCGCGCCGGTCGTCCAGGCCCGTATCGACCTCCGGCGAGAGCGCCGTGCGGAGCGTCGCGAGTCGCGCTCTGAGCGGTCGGTCGCCCGTCGCACCATCGTGCAGCGTCGCTCCGGTCACGAGCGCCGTCGCTGAGTTCCCCATGAGCAACCGGACGACCGTCCTGCGGTTTCGTCTGCTTGCGGCGATCGCGAGGTCGCTTCCCGCACCCGTCCGGCGGCGGGTCCCAACTCTTGCGAGGTGGCTGACCCCGGTTCTCATCGGTGGCGCACGACGCCGACTCCTCGCCGCCCACCAACGTCGACTCGACCCCGAAGCCGACGATCGGACGGTGCGCGACCGGGTCCGGGCGATGGTGTCGTCCTATGTCCGGTACTGGCTCGACACTCTCCGGCTTCCGGCGGTGCCCGAGCAGGACTGTGTGTCCGCGATCACGGTGGAGGGCTATGAGCACGTCGAGGCCGCCCTCGCCGGCGGTCGGGGAGCGATCCTCGCGCTACCTCATCTCGGAGGTTGGGAGTGGGCCGGTCGCTGGCTCGCCGCCCAGGGTGTCGAGGTGGTTTCAGTGGTCGAGCGCCTCGAGCCACCCGAGCTGCTGCACTGGTTCACCTCACTCCGGGCCGAGCTCGGGATCAATGTGCATCCGGCCGGGCCGGACACGGTCGCTCAGCTACGAAGCACCCTCGATCGCAATGGCGTCGTCTGCCTGTTGAGCGATCGCGACGTCACCGGCGGTGGCTACGAGGTGGACTTCTTCGGAGAAACCACCTCGCTCCCAGCGGGACCGGCCGTCCTCGCGCTCCGGTGCGGCGCACCGCTGCTCCCGACGGCCGTCTACCAGGTCGATGGTGACCGCCATCTCGGGGTGGTCGTCGATCCGATCGACACCTCGAGGCGAGACGGCTTTCGTCGCGACACCGAACGGGTGATGTCCGACCTCGCTGGGGCTCTCGAGGAGCTGCTCCGGCGCGCACCCGAGCAATGGCACCTTTTTCAGCCGAACTGGCCGAGTGATCCGGGGTGGACCGCATGTTGAGGGTAGGCATGTTCTGCCCGTACAGCCTGACGGTTCCCGGCGGGGTGCAAGCCCAAGTACTCGGGCTCGCCGAGGAGATGAGGCGGCGGGGCCACGAGGTCCGGGTGCTCGGCCCCTGCGACGGGCCACCGCCAACGACCTATGTGACACCGCTCGGCAACAGCCTTCCGACGGCGGCCAACGGCTCGATCGCGCCGCTCGCGCCTGATCCGTCCGCGGCGCTCCGCACGATTCGCGCCGTCCGCGACGAGGGCTTCGACGTGTGGCATCTGCACGAGCCGCTAGCGCCGGGTCCGACCCTCACGGCGTTGACCTTGCACTCGCGTCCGATTGTTGGGACATTTCACGCCGCTGGCCGCTCATCGAGCTACCGGTATCTCGCTCCGGTGCTCCGTCGACTCGTTCGGCGGGTCGATATTGCTGTCGCCGTCTCGCCCGACGCGCGGGACCTGGTCCGCGGGCACCTGGGTGGCGAGTACGAGGTCCTCTTCAACGGGGTGTCGGTACCACCCCCGCCGGAAGATCCCATCGATGATGGCCGTCCCCACCTGCTGTTTCTCGGCCGCCACGAGGAGCGCAAGGGACTTGAGGTTCTGCTTCGAGCGGTCGATCGCCTCGATCTCGAATCGGATCGAGTGGGTCGGCCCGTTCTCGACATCGTCGGAGATGGGCCCGACAGCGCGCGGCTACGGGGCGAGTACTCCGATCCTGACCGCTTCCGATGGCACGGTCGGGTGAGCGAGGAGGCGAAGTGGCGGCTTCTCTGGCAGGCCGAGATCCTGTGCGCTCCGGCCCTGAGGGGAGAGTCCTTCGGGGTGGTCTTGCTCGAGGGGATGGCGAGCGGCGCCACCGTTGTCGCGAGCGACATCGACGGCTACCGCAACGTCGCGACCAACGATCGTGACGCACTGCTCGTGCCAGCCGGAAACGCCGACGCCCTGGCCGGTGCTCTGCGAACGGCGCTCACCGATCACGCTCTCCGTGACCGTTTGCGGGCGGCCGGGCGTGAGCGGGCCTCTGGCTTCACGATGGATACCCTCGCTGACGCGTACATCGACCGGTATCACCGGCTGATCACGTGATCGCTCCCTCCGAGCGAGCCACCCGTAGACTCGCCCCGCATGTCCCCGGTCGCCCCCCAGACCACACGATCGTCCGGCCGATGACACTCGACCCCATCGCGCCCTCGCGTCGACGTCGTCGCCTCCTGATCGCCTCGGTCACCCTCACGCTGGCGTTTCCTCTTGCGATCGTCGCCTCGCTGCTCGGGGTCTCGGTGATCCCGGCTGTCGTGATCGCCGCGGCGCTCGGCCTCATCGGCACCTCGTTGCTGGCCTCCAGGTCCCAGGATGCGGTGCTCGCCGTCACTGGGGCGCGAGAGCTCGGAGAGGACGAGTCCCCGAGACTCAGCGGTCTCGTCGAGGGTCTCTGCTTGACCAGCGGCGTCGAGCCCCCGGTGCTCTACGCGATCGACGCCGAGACGCCGAACGCCCTGATCGCCCGGCACGGCGACGAGCGTGCCTCGCTGATCGTCACCACCGGTCTCCTACGAACCCTGAGTCGTATCGAGATGGAGGGGGTCGTCGCCCACCTCATCGCCCGGTTGAAGCGACGGGAGGTGCGGGTCGCCACCGCTGCGGTGCTTCTCGCCGCGGGTCCCTTTCACGCCGCGGAGCGCACCGGTTCGGTCGCCTCGTTCCTCGCCACCCTGTTACGTCCACTTCGGGCGCTGTCGATCCGTCTCCGGCTTGCGGTGTGCCCCCCAGCTGCAGTCATGCACGCTGACGTCGACGGCGCGGGGATCACTCGGTACCCGCCGGGCCTCATCTCGGCTCTCGAACGAATCTCGGACACACCGTCAGCTCCGCTGCCCGGGTCCGCATCGACGGCCCAACTGTGGCTCGTCGAACCCCTCGCCCTCGCGGGGGCGGCGGGGAGCGGTACCCATCCACCTCTTGATGAACGCATCGCACTAATGAGGGAGTTATGAACATGATTCGCACCGCTTCCGGACGGTCGCCGCGCGCTCGCGCCTCGGTTGTCCTCGCGTCGTTGCTCGCGGCCACCCTCGTCGCCGCTGCCTGCTCCGGTGGTGACGATGCTGCCGTCGTCGTTCCGGCAGACGAGCCCGCAGAAGAGGCGACCTCCGTCGAGACGACGGCCGTCGCGACCACGATCGCCGAGACGACCACGACCGAGGCCCTCCCGATGGAGACGCTCCCGGACATCACGACGACGACCATCGTCGGTGAGCCCGAGTTCCGCATCCCGCTGCTCGGCACGATCGTCGACTCCGCCGACGCCTACCCAGACCGACCGGCGTTGGCCGTCAAGATCCCGAACAACTCCAAGGCGCTGCCGCAGACCGGACTCAACGAGGCGGACATCGTCTACGAGGAGATCGTGAACGACCGGATCACCCGCTTCGCGGCAGTGTTCCATTCCCAGGGGAGCGAACCGGTTGGCCCGATCCGATCGGGTCGCGCTCAAGACATCGACCTGCTCTCCAACCTCAACGGGCCGTTGTACGCCTGGTCGGGCGGCAACGACGGTGTGACGCGTCTGGTCCGGGCCTCGACCTTCGTCGACCTCGACGGGCGGTACACGAGCGGCTACTACCGCCGCGATGGTCGCGGGGGAGCGCCACACAACCTGTTCTCCAGCACGGAGTCACTGTGGTCGCACACTCCGGACGAGTTCACGACGCCGGTCCCGGTGTTCCCCTACCTCCTGCCTGGGGAGACGATCACTGGTGATCCGGGTACCTCGGTCGAGATCACTCTCGACAGCGTTGACGCGCTGTGGGGCTGGGACCCCAACCGAGGGAGCTACTTCCGTTGGCAGGAGGGTGACCCTCACATGACCGAGTTGACCGGTCAGGTGTCGACCGAGAACGTCGTGATCATGTTCGTGAACTACGTCAGCGGAGTGGTGGACGCTCGAAGCCCCGAGGCGCAGACCACGGGAACGGGGCGCGTGATCGTGCTCGCCGAGGGTGTGGCGCGCGAGGGGATCTGGACCCGTCCCGACAAGTACTCAGCATGGGAGTTCTACACCGATGACTCCCGGACCACCCGAATCCCGCTCACCCCGGGCCGCACCTGGGTCGAGCTGCCTCGAAACGACCCCGAGAACGTCGTTCTCAACCCCTGATTGTCGCCGGCGGCGAAGCCGCCGGCTCGTCAGGGCGGTCCGACTTCGCGGTCGCTAGATTGCGGGCATGAGTTCCGACGTCACCACCGGCTCCACCCCGATCAAGCGCGGCCTCGCCGAGATGCTCCGCGGGGGCGTGATCATGGATGTGGTCACCCCCGACCAGGCTCGGGTCGCTGAGGACGCAGGAGCCTGCGCGGTGATGGCGCTCGAGCGCGTGCCGGCCGACATTAGGCGTGACGGGGGAGTGGCTCGCATGAGCGACCCGGAGATGATCGAGGGTATCCAGGCCGCGGTGACCATCCCGGTCATGGCCAAGGCCCGTATCGGTCACTTTGTCGAGGCACAGATCCTTCAGTCGCTCGGCGTCGATTTCATCGACGAGTCCGAGGTGCTCACTCCAGCGGACGAGTCCCATCACATCGACAAGCACTCCTTCACGACTCCGTTCGTGTGCGGAGCGACCAATCTCGGCGAGGCGTTGCGGCGCATCTCCGAAGGCGCGGCGATGATCAGGTCGAAAGGCGAGGCAGGAACGGGAAACATCGTTGAGGCGGTTCGCCACCTCCGTTCGATCCTTGGAGACATCCGTCGGATCGGTCAGGCTGACTCGGCGGAGATCTACGACTGGGCCAAGCGTCTCCAGGCCCCGCTTCCGCTCGTTCGCGAGATCGCGGAATCCGGTCGACTTCCGGTGCCGCTCTTCTGCGCCGGCGGGATCGCGACCCCCGCGGATGCCGCTATGGCGATGCAACTCGGCGCCGAGGCGGTCTTCGTCGGGTCGGGGATCTTCAAGAGCGATGATCCGGCACCCCGGGCACGCGCAATTGTCGAAGCGACGACGCACTTCGGCGACCCTTCCATCCTCGCGAAGGTGAGTCGCGCGCTCGGTGCGCCGATGACCGGGATCGGCATGGATGCCGTGACCGAGCGCTACTCCGACCGCGGCTGGTGAGGCCATGGGCGTCGCCCCTCCGCGCCCAACTGTCGGAGTCCTCGCCCTGCAGGGGGCCTTCTCAAACCATCTGTCCGTGCTGGCCGAACTCGGCGTCGTCGGCCGAGCGGTGCGGCGCCCCGACGACCTCGAGGGAATCGACGCGCTGATCCTTCCGGGCGGCGAATCGACCACGATGTCGATGCTGCTCGACTCATCTGAGCTCCGCGCGCCTCTGACCGATCTTCTCGATCGCGATCTCCCAGTGCTCGGGACGTGCGCGGGCCTCATCCTGTTGTCCTCTCGCGTCGATGATGGCCGTGACGACCAGCGCGGATTCGGGCGTCTTGATCTCCGCACGGCGAGAAACGCCTATGGCCGTCAGAACGAGAGCTTTGAATCGCGGGTGGAGCTCGCCGATGGCCGGTCCATCCCGGGAATCTTCATCCGTGCGCCCCGTATCGTCGAGGTCGGACCTGAGGTCGAGGTGCTCGGCGCGCTCGACGGGGTGCCCGTGCTCATTCGGCAGGGCAACGCCATCGGTTGTGCCTTTCATCCGGAGCTGACCGGAGACGCCACCGTGCACCGGCTTCTTATCGACCGGATCGGCCGTAGCCTCACCACCGTCTCGGACGCTTCACAGGAGGACTGAGCATGTCGGGCCACTCAAAATGGGCGACGATCAAACACAAGAAGGGTGCCGCGGACAAGGCGCGCGGCAAGCTCTTCGCCAAGCTCGCCCGACAGATCGAGGTGGCGGCCCGGGCGGGGGGAGGGGACGTCGACTCGAACCCCACCCTTCGCACCGCTGTCGCTAAGGCCAAGGGCGCGCAGATGACCAATGACGCGATCGACCGCGCGGTGAAGCGCGGGACGGGTGAGGCGGGCGCCGACAACTATGAGGCCATCACCTACGAGGGCTACGCCCCCGGTGGAGTCGCCCTGCTCATCGAGGTGCTCACCGACAACCGGAATCGAACGGGAGCCGAGATCCGCAACGTGTTCACCAAGATGGGCGGGTCGATGGCTGAACCCGGTTCGGTGAGTTGGCAGTTCCACCGGCAAGGGGTCGTGCTCGTTGACGGGGCCGCGACCGAAGACGATCTGCTTGAGGTCGTTCTTGAGTGCGGGGCCGATGACCTCTCCGATGATGGTGGCGCATGGCGTATCTCGTGCGAGCCCTCCACGGTGGCCTCCGTCCGCGACATGTTGGAGGGTCGCGGTTTCGGGGTGATCGCCGCGGACTCGCCGATGGTCAGCGACAATTTGGTCCCGGTGGATTCCGTCGATGCGGCGCGCTCGGTCGTGCGGATCATCGAGGCCATGGAGGACAACGACGACGTGCAGGACGTCTACTCGAACTTCGAGATGTCCGACGACATCCTCGAGGCGGCCACCTCGTGACGCGAGGAACGCTCTCCGTCGGCGACCCCGCTCCCGACTTCGAACTCCCTTCCACCGGTGGTGGGAGCGTGCGCTTGAGCGACCTTCGTCCGCGGCCGGTCGTGGTGGTGTTCTATCCGGGTGATGACAGCCCGGTCTGCACTCGCCAGCTCAACTCCTATAGCGAGGGACTCGCTCAGTTCGAGGCACTCGACGCCCAGGTGCTCGGGATTTCGGCCCAGGACATGGAGAGCCATGAGTCCTTCTCCGGGAGATACGGATTCGGGTTCCCGCTACTCGCCGATACCGACAAATCGGTCGCTGCCGAGTGGGGAACCCTCGGACCCCTCGGATTCCCCCGACGGAGCGTGTTCATCGTCGACGGTTCGGGAACCATC
The DNA here is from genome assembly GCA_009924875.1 of Actinomycetota bacterium. Lineage (GTDB taxonomy): Bacteria > Actinomycetota > Acidimicrobiia > Acidimicrobiales > Ilumatobacteraceae > Casp-actino5. The sequence goes on from RFQQ01000007.1 coordinate 9,425, forward strand.
CGCTATGTGCACCGAGCGAAAGCGGGGCTGACCTACCGTCCCGTCGATGAGCTCGTCGCCGCACTGGCCGCCCTCGATTGAGGGTCGCTCAGGGCGGCGGCGCCCACGACTAGAATCGAACCTGTGTTCGCCCTGGCCGCGGTGTCCGATCGTCGTCGCTCCGCTCGACACCTGTGTCCGACCTCGGAATCAGGGGTGAAGTGGTGAAGGGTGGCGGGGTGAGCCCACGAGGCGGACTGCGGGTCCTCGGTATCGACCCTGGCCTTACTCGGTGCGGGTACGCCGTCGTTGATTCGGCCCGTCCCCGTCCCATCCCCGCGGCCATCGGCGTCATGGCGACCCCCGTCGACGCCGAGTTGCCGGAGCGACTGGCGCGATTGCGGGTCGATATCACCTCGCTCCTCGAGGAGTACGCCCCGGATGTGGTCGCGGTGGAGCGGGTCTTCTTTCAAGTGAACGTGCGAACCGCCATGAGCGTTGGACAGGCGAGCGGAATCGCCCTCGCTGAGGCATGGGCGGCGGGATGCGAGGTCGTCCAGTACACGCCGAACGAGGTGAAGCAGGCGGTCACCGGTCACGGAGGGGCCGACAAAGCCCAAGTGGGCAAGATGGTTCAGATGCGGCTCGGGCTTCACGCCGTGCCAAAACCTGCTGACGCCGCTGATGCCGCTGCGCTCGCCCTGTGCCATCTGGCGGTCGCTCCGACCCGTCGGGCGCTCGCCCGAGCCGTGGCTGGCCGGGGTGCATCGTGATCGGCCACCTTCGAGGTGAGCTGGCGCAGCGCGAGGCTGGCGGCACGCTCGTTGTCGATGTCGCCGGCGTGGGCTACGAAGTCATCTGCTCGGTCGGCGCGTTGCCCGGCGCGGTCACGGGGGATCACGTGCATCTCCACACACATCTCGTCGTTCGGGATGACGCCCATTTGCTGTACGGCTTCGGCTCGCGGGCCGAGCGCGACACATTCCGGATCCTCATCGCGACCCACGGAGTTGGTCCGGCCCTCGCCCTCGCCCTTCTCGCCACGCTCGATCAGGCGTCGCTCGCTGCCGCGGTGGCGAACGACGATGTCGCGCTGCTCACCAAAGTTCCCGGTATCGGTCCGAAGACGGCGCAGCGGCTCATCGTCGAGCTCCGCTCCCGGCTCGACATCGTCGTCGACTCGGCACCATCCGCGGCCGGAGGAGGAATTCGGGGCGCACTCGAGCAACTCGGCTACTCGGCGGAGGAGATCAGGACGGTGCTTCCGATGGTGCCAGCCGGGGCCGACCCTTCGGAGGCGCTGAGAGTCGCGCTTGCCGAGTTGGGAGGTCGTCGTGCGTGACGAGTTCCTCGATCCGGCCGAAGGGCCCGACGATCTGGTGGACAGTGGCCTTCGACCCCGAACCCTTGATGAATTCGTCGGTCAGAGTGAGCTAAAGGAGCATCTCAACATTGTTCTAGAGGCCGCTCGCCGTCGATCTCAGGTCGTCGACCATCTGCTGTTCGCGGGGCCGCCGGGACTCGGCAAGACCACACTCGCCGGCATTATCGCGACGGAGTGCGAGGTCGAGCTTCACGTCACCTCCGGTCCGGCGCTCGAGCGCGCCGGTGACCTGGCGGCCATTCTCACCAAGCTGGGGGAGGGGGATGTTCTCTTCATCGATGAGATTCACCGCCTCTCTCGCTCCGTTGAGGAGATCCTGTACCCCGCGATGGAGGACTTCCAGATCGACATCGTGGTCGGCAAGGGCCCGGCGGCTTCCAGTATCCGATTGACGATGCCTCCGTTCACCTTGGTCGGCGCGACCACCCGTACGGGCATGATCACCGGTCCGCTGCGCGATCGGTTCGGCTACGTCGCCCGACTCGACTATTACGACGCGTCGGAGTTGGAGACCATCGTGACCCGAGCGGCCGGAATCCTCGGCGTCGGTATCGAGGCTGACGGGGCTCGCGAGATCGCGCGACGTTCGAGAGGAACGCCGCGTATCGCGAACCGACTCCTGCGCAGAGTCCGGGATTTCGCCGAGGTTCGCGCGGCGGGTGTCGTCACGTCAGATGTCGCGCGAGAGGGACTCTCGGTATTCGGTGTCGACGCGCTCGGACTCGACAAGATCGACCGAGCGCTCCTGAAGGCGCTGTGCTCGCAGTTCGGAGGTCGTCCGGTCGGCCTCTCCACCCTGGCGATCACCCTCGGTGAGCAGCCTGAGACGGTTGAGGACGTTCATGAGCCGTTCCTCATCCAGCAGGGCCTGATCGCTCGCACCCCGAGGGGCCGGGTGGCTATGCCCGCCGCGTACTCCCATCTTGGACTCTCCGCACCGGCCGACGGCGATCCGGCACTCTTCGACTGAGTTCATGCTGAGCGCGGACGAGTTCGACTACGAACTCCCTTCTGATCTGATCGCACAGGAACCGATCGAACCTCGGTCGGCGGCCCGGCTGCTGGTCGACCGCGGATCCGCAGCCCCGGAACACGCGCGAGTTGACCGGTTCCCTGAGTTGGTAGGCGAGGGTGACCTCGTCGTGGTGAACGAGACCCGGGTGCTCCCAGCGCGCCTCGGTCTGCGCCGCACGAGCGGCGGCCACGCCGAGATTCTCCTCCTGGAGATTCTGGAGGGTTCCCGCTGGCGGGCTCTCGCTCGTCCCGGACGTCGGCTTCGCATTGGCGAGGTGCTCGTGAGTCCCGACGGTGACGAGGTGGTCTCGGTGATCGGACGTGACGCCGATGACGACGGGGTATTCGTGGTGGAGCTCCTCGTCGAGATCGACCGTCTCGCCGCCATCGGGGAAATGCCCCTACCCCCGTACATCACGGCGCCGCTCACCGATCCCGAGCGGTACCAAACCGTGTACTCAAAACGGGCGGCGAGCGCCGCGGCGCCGACCGCGGGTCTGCACTTCACACCCGAGGTGATGGCTGCCGTCGAGGCCGCGGGGGCGCGAATCGCCCGAGTCGAGTTGGTCGTGGGTCTCGACACGTTTCGGCCTCTCGCGGTGGAGGATGTTCGAGATCACCGAATGCACTCCGAGCAGTTCGCGGTCTCACAGGACGTGATGGATCAGGCCGCGGCTGCTCGGAGAGTGGTCGCGGTTGGCACGACCGCGACCAGAGCCCTCGAGACCGCCGGTTCAACGGGACGTCTGTCCGGCCGGACCGACATCTTCATCAGCCGTGGGCACCGCTGGTCGGTAGTCGATCTGATGCTCACGAACTTCCACCTCCCGCGAACGACCCTTCTCGTGATGATCGACGCGTTCATCGGCCGTCGCTGGAAAGACCTCTACACGGAGGCGATCAGTGAGCGCTACCGGATGCTCTCCTTCGGTGACGCGATGCTCCTCGATCGGCACGCTCAGTAGCCTGCCTCCGTGTTTCCGGTCGAGTTCACCGTCGAGTCGCGGGACGGCACCGCGCGCGCCGGAACAGCACGCACCGCCCGGGGGGAGTACTCCACACCACTGTTTATGCCGGTCGGCACCCGAGGCGCCGTCAAATATCTGAGCGCGGACGACTACTCGCGACTCGGTGCGAGGATCGTCCTCGGCAACACCTACCACCTGATGTTGCGACCAGGAGCCGCGACCATCAAACATCTTGGAGGGCTCGGCCGCTTCAGTGGCTGGGACGGCCTGACGCTTACTGACTCCGGCGGTTTCCAGGTCTTCTCCCTCGAACCGCAGGTCGATGACGAGGGGGTTACCTTCCGGAGCGTCTACGACGGTGACCGCCACCGTTTCACTCCCGAGATCGCCGTCTCGGTACAGGAGTCGATCGGCGCGGACATTCAGATGGTGCTCGACGTCTGCCCACCCCTACCAAGCCCTCCCGAGGAGATCCGGCTCGCGCTCGAACGCACCGCCGCCTGGGCGGCGCGCGCGAGGAAGGCGCATCAACGGAGCGACCAGTCGCTCTTCGGGATCGTCCAGGGCGGCGTCAGTAGTTCCATGCGCGCCGAAAGCGCCCGTCGGACGGTCGAACTCGACTTCGATGGCTACGGCATCGGTGGCCTCTCAGTTGGGGAGACCAGGGAGGAGATGTTGCCGGCTCTCGAAGCCGCCCTAACCCACCTCCCTGATGACCGTCCTCGCTACCTCATGGGGGTTGGCGACCCCGCATCGATGATCGAGGCCATCGCCCTCGGGGTTGACCAGTTCGATTGCGTTCTGCAGACGCGTCTCGGGCGACACGGCACGGCGCTTACCTCAGAGGGGCGGCTTCAACTGTCCAACGCTCGGCACGCCGACTCGGATCTTCCCATCGACGAACGATGCGGCTGCGAGGTGTGCGTTCGGCACTCCCGGGGATTCATCCGCCATCTCCTGAAGACCGGCGAGCCGACGGCCGCCCGGCTCGTCAGCCTGCATAACGTCGCGTGGACCCTGGCCCTCATGGACTCGGCTCGACTGGCGATCACGGAGGGTCGGCTCTCGAAGCTCCGCGACGAGGTTCTCGAGGTCTGGGGCTGAGGGCTGAACGTCAGCGCGGGTCGGTAGGCTCGGCGACCGCATGAACTCAATGATTCACATCCTCGCCCAGGAGAGCAGCTCAGGCGCCGCCGCCGTGCAGTTCGTGATTCTCCTGATGGTCCCCGTCGCGCTGTACTTCCTGATGATTCGTCCGCAGCGCAAGCGCATGCGTGAGACCGCGGCTCTCCAAGCCTCGCTCGCGGTGGGCGACGAGGTGATCACCAACTCTGGTATCTACGGATTCATCACCGCGGTTGAGGACGACCTCTTCTGGATCGAAGTCGACGAGGACGTGCAGATGAGGGTCGCGCGAGCCGCCATTCAGGGCCGCGTGCCCTCCGCGCGCTCGACTGAGGATTCGGACGAGTCGTGAACCGCCGGGCCCTTTGGGGCTCGCTGATCGGCTTCGTCCTCGTTGTCGGGGTTCTGCTCGGCGTCAACCTCGCCACCCAGAACCATCCTGTACTCGGGCTTGACCTGCAGGGCGGTGTGTCCGTCATCCTGCAGCCGACCGAGGAGGTCGGGGAGGAGGATCTCGACACGGTCCGCTCGTTGATCCGTGATGAACTCGAGTCCCTCGGAATCGCCGAACCCGATGTCAGGGTTGAGGGCACGAACATCGTCGTCGATCTGCCCGGCGTGAAGGACCAGGCACAAGCGCTCGACGCCGTCGATGTTGCCGGGATCGTGACCCTGCGTCCGGTGCTCGTGTGCCAGCCCGGCGCTCCGTCGGCAGATCTTCTCGGATCCCTCGCCGATGGCCAGGCCGCGTTGCCGACCTCCGACGGCTCGCAGACCTGCGTTGTCGGGCCAGCGGGCGGAACCGGCGAGGTGTTCGCCCGAGGGTCGGCCAGCCCGCAGATTGACCAGAACAGCGGTCGGTGGCTGGTGACGGTCGATCTACGCGACGACGGCCAGGCCGTGTGGAACGCGCTGGCCGCCGCCTGCTTCTCGGGCGTCGGCGACTGCCCCTCACGTCAGCTGGCCATCGTCCTTGACGATGTCGTGCAGTCCGCGCCGACGGTCAATCAGCCGTCGTTCAGCACGGGGGTGGAGATCACCGGCGCCTTCTCCGAGCAGGAGGTTCGTTCGTTGGCCCGGGTGCTGAATCGCGGCGCCTTCCCGGTCGACGTCGAGGCGCAGAGAGTAGAGACCGTCTCGCCGACGGCTGGGTCCGACTCGCTTCGCGCGGCGATCATCGCTGGAATCGTCGGAGTGTCAGTGATGCTCCTCGGGCTGGTGCTGTACTACCGGCGAATCGCCGTCGTCGTGGTGGCGGGACTCATCGTGTGGGGCGCCACGGTTTTCTCGCTCGCCGCCTTCGTCTCGCAGGCCACGAACTACGCGCTGAGTCTCGCCGGAGTCACAGGAATCATCGTGGCGATCGGTGTCACCATCGACTCCTACATTGTGCTCTTCGAGCGACTCAAGGATGAGGTGCGCTCGGGTAGAACCCCGCGGAATGCCGCGCCGAGAAGTTTCCAGTCGACGTGGAGGACGATCCTCGCGGCCGACCTCGTCTCGGTGATGGCCTCCGCCATCCTCTTCTGGTTGAGCGTCGGGTCGGTGAAGGGCTTCGCCCTCTACCTCGGGTTGACCACGCTGGCCGATCTCGCGGTCTGCTACCTCTTTACCCGTCCTGCGGTGATCCTGCTCGCCTCGCGGTACCGAGACGGTCGACTGGTCGGATTGGGGGTGGGGGCATGAGCATCGATGAGTCCCGGGGCACCGCGATGGCCGTCGGTTCCAGTGGACGGGCCCGTCTATTCCGCGGACAGACCGCTATCGATTTCTACGGCCGCCGGCGGTTTGGTCTCGTGACCTCCGTGGTCTTGTTGGCCGTGACCCTGGCCTCGCTCGGATTCCGGGGGCTCGATCTCGGTATCGACTTCGAGGGAGGGGTGTCGTGGGATGTCCCCGCCGCCTCCTTCAGGGTCGCCGATGCTGAGGCGCTTCTCGACGCGCAGGGCGTCTCCACCGACGGTGCGCGTATCCAACTCCGGTCCTCGGAGTCGGGCGAGTTCGTCAAAGTGCAGGTTGAGGCAGCCGAAGGTGCTCGTGCGGAAGAACTCCGCGCGGCGTTCGCTGAGGCGGCGGGCGTCTCAGTGGACGATGTCGGGGTGAATCTCGTGTCGTCGTCATGGGGGAGCGATGTGACGAGCAAGGCCGTCCGCGCGCTTCTCGTCTTCCTGGTGCTCGTCGCCGTGTTTATCTCGGTCCGCTTCGAATGGCGGATGGCCGTCGGCGCGATCGTGGCGATGCTCCACGATGTGGTGATCAGCGTCGGGATCTACTCGGTGTTCGGCTTCGTCGTGACGCCGGCCACCGTGATCGCCTTCCTCACGATTCTCGGCTACTCCCTGTACGACACGATCGTCGTGTTCGATCGGGTGCGGGAGAACGAGGCGCGGCTCGCCGCCCATCGCGCGCCGTTCGCGGACGTCATGAACATCTCGATGAACCAGGTGATCATGCGCTCGGTGAACACGAGCGTCTCGTCCGTCGTCCCGGTGGTGTCGCTTTTGCTGATCGGTGCTGGTGTTCTCGGGGCGTCAACCCTGAGCGAATTCGCCGTTGCTCTCCTCATCGGCATGGTGACCGGCGCCTACTCGTCGATCTTCATCGCTGCACCGCTTCTCGCGGTCCTGAAGGCCCGATCTGCCGAGTGGCGCGACCGCCGGTGGGCCCGGGCGGTCGGTGAGCCACTGCGCTCCATGGTGATGGGCGGTTTGCCGGCGGGTCGCCGGGTTCGTGGTGACGAGGTTGAGCCGGGGGAGTCGCGCGCCGTCGCCGACGCCGCCAGCGTTCTCAACCACGCGCCGCGCCCTCGTCGCAAGAAGCGTCGCTGACGCCGGGCCTACCGCCTCGGTATCGTTGGACCATGGCGGAGGGAAGCGAGTGGATTCGCGAGCACATCCGGGACATCGCTGATTACCCCGCTGAGGGCGTCGTCTTCCGCGACATCACCCCGCTCCTCGGGGGTGGCGCTGCGTTTGGGCGGGCGATCGACGACCTGGTGAGCCGGTTCGATGATCTGTCTGTCGATCGCGTGGTGGGGGTCGAAGCGCGCGGATTCATCTTGGCCGCGCCGGTCGCCTATCGGCTTCGAGCAGGATTCGTGCCGGTCCGGAAGGCAGGGAAGCTGCCTTGGGCCGTCGCCCGCGAGGATTACGACCTCGAGTACGGCAGCGACAAACTCGAGATCCACCGAGATGCCGTTCATCCCGATGAGAGGATCTTGATTATCGACGACGTGCTCGCCACCGGCGGCACCGCCGCGGCCACCTGTCGCCTGGTTGAGGCGCTTGGTGCGGAGGTGGTCGGGTTGGGCTTCCTCGTGGAATTGCCCGCGCTCGGAGGCCGGGGGTCGCTTGGTCCTCGGCGAGTCGAGAGTCTGGTGGAGTACTGACGTGTCCACTGTCGACCGTGTTCTTCCCTGGCGTCGGGGCCATGAGCATCTGGCGCCGAGCGAGCTCACCCCGGTGCTCGCCGTGTATCGGGGCCACCACCCGAAGGCACCCGTGCAGATGGTGTCGCGCGCTTACGGAGTCGCCGCGAACGCCCATCGCGCTCAGACCCGATCCAGTGGTGAGAGCTACATCAACCATCCGCTCGCTGTGGCCCGCATCGTCGCTGAGATCGGGCTGGATGAGGTCTCGCTTGCCGCCGCCCTGCTGCACGACGCGGTGGAGGACACCGAACTGAGCCTGGCCGAGGTCGAGGCGGAGTTCGGTTCCGATGTGGCGGCCATCGTCGATGGTGTCACGAAGCTCGAACGGATCAGGTTCGACTCGCGGGAGGCACAGCAGGCCGCGACGATGCGCAAGATGCTGGTGGCGATGGCCCGCGACCTCCGGGTGCTGATCATCAAGCTCGCCGACCGGCTCCACAACATGCGGACCCTCGCCGCGATGCCGGCCGAGAAGCAGCGACGGATCGCTCAGGAGACGCTCGACATCTACGCCCCCTTGGCGCATCGACTCGGTATCCAGGAACTGCGCCAGCAACTCGAGGACCTCTCCTTCGCGGCGCTGCACCCCAAGCGCTTCGCGGAACTCGACCACCTCGTGGCGACGCGAACCCCGGAGCGCGATATCTACGTCGCTCAAGCGGTGGCCGAGGTGCGGAGTCGTCTCGCCGAACTCGGGATCGAGGCCGAGGTGACCGGTAGGGGCAAGCACCTATGGAGCATCTACGAGAAGATGGTGGTCAAGGGTCGCGAGTTCGATGAGATCTTCGACATCGTCGCCGTCCGAGTGGTGGTGGATTCGATCAAGGATTGCTACGCGGCGCTCGGAACGATCCATGGGCGTTGGCGCCCGGTTGTCGGTCGCTTCAAGGACTACATCGCGATGCCGAAGTTCAACCTCTACCAAAGCCTCCACACCACGGTCATCGGGCCGTCCGGGCGTCCGATCGAGGTCCAGATCCGCACGTCGGAGATGCATCGGCGTGCGGAATGGGGAGTGGCGGCCCACTGGGCCTACAAGTCGGATTCCCCTTCCGGTGACATCGACTGGCTCAACCGTCTTCTCGACTGGCAAGCGGAGGTCTCGGATCCCGCCCAGTTCATGGAGAACCTCAAGACCGACCTCGAGCAGGATGAGGTTTTCGTGTTCACGCCGAAGGGGCGGGTGATCACCCTTCCGGTCGGCTCGACCCCGGTCGACTTCGCGTACGCGGTGCATACCGAGGTGGGGCACGCCTGTATCGGGGCGAAAGTGAACGGTCGACTGGTCGCGCTCGACTCGGTGCTCGCCAGTGGCGACAGCTGCGAGATCTTCACCTCGAAAGTCGAGTCGGCCGCGCCGAGTCAGGACTGGCTCGGGTTCGCGGTCTCCCCGCGCGCTCGCAACAAGATTCGCCAGTGGTTCTCCCGCGAGCGTCGCCTCGACATGATCGAGGCCGGCCGCGAGGAACTCGACGATGAGTTGCGTCGAGAGGGCCTCGCCCTGCGCACCGCGAGCGAGGCGACGGTCCTCGAGCAGTCGCTCGCCGAGGCGGGGCTCGCGGATCTCGACGCCCTGCTCGCGGCCATCGGCGAGGGGCATCAGTCGGCTCGGTCGATAGCGCAGCGGATTGCCCGGTTGGAGCGAGGGGACGCCCCCGAGGTTGATGTCGACCCGATCAGGCACCACCTACGGCGAGATCCGGAGATCGGCGTGCACGTCGAGGGTCTCGACGATCTCTTGGTGCGTCTGTCGAACTGCTGCACGCCGGTGCCTGGTGACGAGATCATCGGCTTCGTCACACGAGGGCGGGGTGTGAGCGTGCACCGGGCCGACTGCGCGAACGCCGTGGGTCTCGCCGAGGAGCACTCCGGTCGCATGATCGATGTCGACTGGGACTCCGAGACCGGGCCGTCGTACTACCGCGCTGGCGTCGAGGTGGTGGCGCTCGACCGATCGAACCTTCTGCGCGACGTGGCGAACGCACTGTCGGACCACCACGTGAACATCGTTGCCTGCGAGACCCTGACGGGTGGCGACCGGGTGGCGAAGATGCGCTTCGAGTTCGAACTTTCGAATCCGGCGCAACTCCAGGCCGTGGTCAACCGGATCAAGTCGATCAACTCGGTCTACGACGCCTACCGGACGGTTCCCGGGGCCGATCGGGGATGACCGGTATCCTCGCCGCGTGACGACGTTCCGCACCTCGCCGGGGATGCGAGACCTGCTCGGGCCAGAAGCGGCCCGGAGGAGAGCGTTCGATCGGGCGTTCGTGAGCGTGGTCGGCGCCGCCGGGTACGAGCAGATCGTCCCCCCGATACTTGAGGACATTGGCGTCTTCTCTCGCATCGGTGAGGCGACCGATGTTGTCTCGAAAGAGATGTACGACTTCGTCGACCGCGGGGGTCGTCATGTCGCCCTGCGGCCCGAGCAGACGGCGAGCGTGTGCCGCGCCTTCGTTGAGCATCGCCCGTCGCTTCCCTTCAAGGCGTGGTACTCCGGACCGAACTTCCGCTACGAGAAGCCTCAGCGCGGACGGCAACGGCAGTTCGATCAGGTGGGGGTGGAGGTGCTCGGCCCCGACGACCCGCACGCCGATGTCGAGGTGATCGCTCTTGGCTGGGATTTCTTGACCTCACTCGGACTCGGTGACGTCGAACTCGTTTTGAACTCTCTTGGCGACCCAGAGGACCGTCGACGCTTCACCGAGGCAGTTGGCGAATACCTCACCTCTCGAGCGGGCGAGTTGAGCGAGCAATCCCGTGAGACCATGCAGCGCAATCCGCTTCGGGTCCTGGACTCGAAGCGCCCTGAGGATGCGTCGATCATCTCCACTGCTCCGCGGATCGAGGAGTTCTGGTCCCCGGAGGCGACCGCGCACTTCGAGGCCGTGCGCGATGGGCTCGACCGGATCGGCGTGCCATGGCGACTCGACGGGGGCCTGGTTCGAGGCCTCGATTATTACCGGCGGACCACCTTTGAGTTTCGTTCGGGTGCGCTCGACAGCGCGCAGAACGCGCTCGGGGGCGGTGGGCGATACGACGGCCTCGTGGAGGATCTCGGCGGCCCAGCGACTCCCGGAATCGGATTTGCTATCGGTGTCGAGCGAACGCTCATTGCCTGCGATGTCGAATCGGTCTTCCCCGTACCGAACACCGGTGTCGAGGTGTTCATCGTCGATACGACGGGCGGCTCCGAGGCACTTGCTCTGGCAACCGAACTGCGTCGAGCCGGTCATCCGGTGGATCGAGGTTTCGGTGCACGAAGCATGAAAGCCCAGATGAAGGCGGCCGACCGCAGCGGAGCGGCGCTCGCCCTGATCGTCGGTGAGGACGAGCTCGCGTCCGGTACCGTGACGGCTCGGTTCCTCCGTGGTGACCGTCCCCAAGAGCAGTGGGCTCGGTCGGAGACGACGCAGCGCGTCGCCGCGGCTCTGGCCGAACAACGACCCCCTGACACGACCGAGAGTTGAGGACATGACCACAGCGAGTAGCGGCAGCACGTCGATGCGCACGCAGATGTGCGGATCCCCGCGGGAGTCCGATATCGGTCAGCGAGTCACGTTGTGCGGGTGGGTGTCGAGACGGCGCGAGCATGGCGAGCACCTCGCCTTCGTTGACCTTCGCGACCATACGGGGATCATCCAGTGCGTGCTCAACAGCGACGTCGATGTTCGCTCCGAGTACGTCGTGCGCATCACCGGGGTGGTTCGCGAGCGCCCCGAGGGCACTCGCAACGAGGCCCTGCCGACTGGTGCGGTCGAAGTTGGAGACTGCGAGGTCGAGATCCTCCGGTCGGCGACGCCTCCTCCGTTCCCGATCGATGATCGCGCCGACGCAGTCGACGAGAACGTGCGACTCCAATACCGCTACCTCGACCTCCGGCGCTCGCGCATGCAGCGCAACCTCAGGATTCGCTCCGCGGTCAACGCGGCAGTGAGGCGGTCGATGGAGTCGCAGGGATTCATCGAGGTGGAGACCCCGATGCTCGTTCCCTCCACACCGGAGGGCGCCCGTGAGTTCCTGGTGCCCTCTAGGAAGGAACCGGGCTCGTTCTACGCCCTCCCGCAGTCCCCGCAGCTGTTCAAGCAGTTGCTCATGGTCGGCGGAGTTGACCGGTACTACCAGATCGCGCGCTGTCTACGGGACGAAGATCTTCGCGCCGATCGGCAGTACGAGTTCATGCAGCTCGACCTCGAGATGAGCTTCGTGGGACAGGACGACGTGCTCGAGGCAGTCGGGAGAAGTGTGCTCGACGCGGCCGAGGCGGTTACCGGT
>RFQQ01000061.1 GCA_009924875.1 Actinomycetota bacterium
TTCGTCGTGTTGATCCCCAACTCGAGCACCTACGGCATCTCGAAGCGTCTGCCCGATGACGTCCGCAAGCGACTCCGGAACATCCTCGATCGGGTCAAGCCCGAGCGTCATGGTCTGATCGTCCGAACGGCCGCGGAGCACGCCACTGAGGCCGAGTTGACCGCCGACATGGAGCTGTTGCTCGCCCAATGGGCCGAGATCGAGCGGCTCGCCGCTGAGGCGAAGAAGCCCGCACTGCTGCACCGCGAGCCCGAACTCGCCGTGCGGGTTATCCGTGAGGAGTTCAACGCCGACTACCGCGGAGTCGTCATCGACGACGAGCGGCTCCACCGCGAGGTGCGCGATTACGTCTCGGCCTTCAACCCCGAGCTCGCCGATCGCATCGAGTACTACGACACGTCGGCGGAGGGCATCTCCTTGTTCGAGCGTCACCATGTGCACGAGCAGGTGCACAAGGCCCTCGATCGCAAGGTGTGGCTGCCCTCGGGCGGCTCGCTCATCATCGAGCACACCGAGGCTCTCACCGTGATCGACGTGAACACCGGCAAGAACGTCGGCAAGAACAACCTCGAGGACACCGTCTTCGCCAACAACATGGAGGCGGCCGAGGAGATCGCGAAGCAACTCCGGCTGCGAGACATCGGCGGCATCATCGTGATCGACTTCATCGATATGGAGGTGAAGGGAAATCGCGCGAAGGTGGTCGACTCGTTCCGGTCGGCGCTCAGCCGCGACAAGACGCGCACCCAGGTGTTCGACATCTCCGAGCTCGGTCTGGTTGAGATGACGCGAAAGCGGATCGGCGAAGGTCTCCTCACCGAGTTCTCCGAGCGCTGCCCCGACTGTGAGGGCCGCGGCGTCACAGTGGACCACTCCCTTCTGGACTGATCTCCTCGGAGCGAAACGACCGGTTGGGGAGGCCCCGCCGGGTCGATAGCATCCGCCGGGCTATGTACGCAGTGATCGCCTCAGGCGGTAAGCAGGAGAAGGTGGCCGAAGGCCAGCAGGTGACGCTCGAGTTGCTGAAGGGCGACGAGGGCTCTGAGGTGTCGTTGACGCCGGTGCTGTTGGTCGATGGCGACACGGTGCTCGCTGGCGCCTCGGCGCTCGCCGGAGCCACCGTTACCGGCCGCATTGTCGGCACCACGGCGGGCGACAAGGTGAACGGCTTCACCTACAAGCGCCGCACCAACCAGCGTCGTCACTACGGCCATCGCCAGCACTACAGCGTCGTCGAGATCACCAAGATCTCCAAGCCCTGATCCGAGGAGAGCGAGATGTCGAAGACCAAGGGTGGCGGTTCAACTAGGAACGGTCGTGATTCGAATGCCCAGCGCCTCGGCGTGAAGGTGTTCGACGGCACCAAGATCACCGCTGGCACGATCATCGTGCGTCAGCGTGGCACCAGGGTTCACCCGGGCCGCAACGTCGGCATCGGTGGCGATGACACGCTCTTCTCGCTGATTGACGGTTCGGTCAAGTTCGGCGAGCGCAAGGGCCGCAAGGTCGTCGACGTCGTCGACGCCTGATCTCCCTCGACGGTCGCTGACTCGCCCGTCTTGGGCTCAGACGTCGATTCCGCGAGGCAGCCGATCCTCTGGCCAGCCAAGCAACTCGACCGCTCGGTCGCAGGCGAATCGATCGGTCATGCCGCTCACCCATGCGACCGCCGCTCGCAGCGAATCCTCGCGGCCACCGCGCTCGGCCATGAACGACTCCGGCATCGCCTGCGGATTGCCCGCGTAGTGCTCAACGAGGGCACGTAGCACCGAGATCACCGCGTCTGCTTGGGCTCGAGACTCGGGGCGCAGATACACGTTCTCGTAGTTGAACCGGCGGAACTCGGCGAGGGCCTCCGCTGTCGGGTTGATCATGCCGATCCGCCCGGTCTGGGCGGCCGCCTCGACCATGCCCCTCACGAATGCCCCGAGCTGTGATGAACGGGTCAGCCCGCAGCGGTCGGCGACGAGGGCGGGCAGCGTCGAGGTGGACACCACCCCGGAGGCCACCGCGTCCTCGAAGTCGTGGCAGACGTAGGCGATGCGATCGGCCCACGACACGACCTCTCCCTCAGGTGTGCCGGGCGCGGGTCGGCTCCACGAGTGGTTTCTGATGCCATCGAGCGTCTCGGAGCACAAGTTGAGCGGGATGAGGGTCTCGTCGGCACCCCAAACGGCGTGGTCGTAGCCCTCATCGAGATAGATGCCGAAGGCGTCCTCACTCGCGTGGCCTCCGGGCCCGTGGCCGCAGTCGTGGCCGAGGGCGATCGCTTCGGCGAGAGCCACGTTCAACCCCAACGCCGACGCGACGGACCGCGCGATCTGGGCGACCTCGAGCGCGTGGGTGAGACGGGTTCGCTGATGGTCATCAGGGAAGACGAACACCTGGGTTTTGCCGGCCAGACGACGGAAGGCGGAGGCGTGGAGGATGCGGTCTCGGTCACGCTCGAAACAGGTGCGGAAGGGATCCGGTTCCTCCTCGCGCACCCGGTCGCCGGCCCCGATCGCGCGAGTCGCGTGGGTGGCGAGGTGTTCGGCTTCGGCGTCTTCTCGGGCCACCCGATCGATCACCTCTCGGGAGCCGGTGGCCGCCCAGGAGTCGGCGTGGGCGAGCGCGACCCCATCGATCCGGTGACCGGCCATCGTCGATGCCCAGCGGGCGGCCCGCTCGGCGGACTGCGCGTCGACGGGTCGCTCGACGTCGGGGGAGGGGGGTGTGGTGCGATCCACGGCACCACCCTAGGGCTCGGGTGCATCGCTCCTGAGAGCACCCTCGGTAGCGTGCTCCCGTGTCGGATTTCGTCGACGAGGCCCAGCTGAATGTCCGCGCCGGCGACGGCGGGGCGGGCTGTGTGTCGTTCCGTCGCGAGGGTCCAGTTGTCAACGGTGGCCCGAATGGTGGTGACGGAGGCGACGGCGGAGACATCTGGCTCGTCGCTGATCACAACGTGGCGTCGCTGCTGGCCTTCCGGGACCACCCGCATCGCCGAGCGAGCAACGGGGTGCATGGCAAGGGCAAGGACCTCCACGGGCGCCGTGGTGAGAGCCTCGAGATCACGGTTCCCGAGGGCACCGTGGTGACCGACATGTACTCCGGGGAGACCCTTGCCGAGCTCTACTCCCACGGTGATCGATGGATGGCCGTCGCTGGGGGTCGTGGGGGCCGTGGGAACGCGCGATTCCTGTCCAACCGGCGACGGGCACCCACCTTCGCCGAGCAGGGTGAGCATGGTGAGGAGCGTTGGCTGCGACTTGAGATCCGGCTCATGGCCGACGTCGCGCTGGTCGGGTTCCCCAACGCCGGCAAGAGCACCCTGATCAGCGTGATCTCCGCTGCGAAACCCAAGATCGCCGACTACCCCTTCACGACGCTCAGCCCGAACCTCGGCGTCGTATCAATCGACGAGGGCACGGAGTTCGTCGTCGCCGACATTCCCGGTCTCATCGAAGGCGCGAGCGAGGGTCGTGGACTCGGCCACCGATTCCTGCGTCATATCGAGCGTGCTCGCGTGCTGTGCCTCATGCTCGACCTCGCCTCGGTCGAGGGGGTCAGTCCTGCTGAGCAGGAGGAGACGCTTCTCGCTGAGCTCGGCGCGTATCGACCCGAGTTGCTCGAACGTCCGAGGCTCGTCGTCGGCACCAAGGCCGATGCCGTTCAGCCCGATGAGCTCGACCAGATGGGCTGGGACGGCCCAGTCGTTTCCGCGGTCACCGGCTCGGGGGTGCGTGAGCTGGTGGGCCGAATGGCCTCCCTCGTCCATGAGGCCCGTTCGGAGTTCCCCGAGCGGGAGGGTGTTGTCGTGTTGCGGCCCGACGCAACCGGTGCCGCCGTCGAGCGACTCGACGAGGGCGAGTTCCGGCTCGTCGGGCGCGACGTCGAGCGGGTCGTCGCGCTCAACGATGTAACGACGCCCGAGGCGCTCGCCTACATCGATGAACGACTCGAGCGCCTTGGTGTGAATCGGATGCTGACGCGCGCCGGTGTGGCTGATGGTGACGTGATCTGGATCGGGGAGTTCAGCTTCGAGTACCGCTCGGACCTCGGGGGCTCGCGATGAGGGTCGTCGCCAAGATCGGCACCTCGTCGATCACCACGGAGTCGGGGAGCGTCGACCGCGAGGCGATCGTCGCGCTGTGCTCGAGTGTGGCTGAGCTCCGGCGAGCTGGGCACGACGTCGTCGTCGTGTCCTCTGGTGCCGTGGCGGCGGGGGTGCCGGCGGTCGGTCTTGCGGAGCGTCCGAGCGACATGGAGACGTTGCAGGCTGTCTCGGCGGTCGGCCAGGCGCGACTCATGCAGGTGTACAACGAGGTTCTCGCGGGCCACGGTCTCGTCGGCGCGCAAGTGCTGCTCGATCCCCATGACTTCGTCGATCGGACCCAGTACCTGCACGCGCGCCGGACGCTCGGGCGGCTCATCGAACTCGGCTGCGTGCCCGTCGTGAACGAGAACGACGCCATCGCCTCGTCTGAGCTCCGCTACGGCGACAACGATCGCCTCGC
>RFQQ01000062.1 GCA_009924875.1 Actinomycetota bacterium
CGGAATCGGCGGTTCCGACCTCGGGCCGGCGATGGTTACGCGCGCCCTCGCTCCCTTCACCCGTCCGGGGCTTCACTCGCACTTCGTCTCGAATGTCGACGGCGCCGAGATCTCCGCTGTTCTCGGCCGGTGTCGGCCCGAATCGACCCTGTTCGTCGTGGTCTCCAAGACGTTCACTACGGTCGAGACTCTCGCCAACGCGAGGACCGCGCGCGCCTGGCTCGTCGACGCTCTCGGTGAGGAGGCGGTGGCGGAGCACTTCGTCGCTGTGTCCACCGCTGTTGACCGGGCCGCGGACTTCGGTATTCCGGCGAATCGTGTGCTCGGATTCTGGGACTGGGTCGGTGGTCGCTACTCGGTGTGGTCTGCCGTTGGATTCTCGGTGATGCTCGCGATCGGGCCAGCGGCGTTCGCGGAGTTCCTCGCCGGGGGTCGGCTCGTCGACGAGCACGTGATGGGGACTCCGCCCGAGGCTGATGTCCCCCTACTCATGGCGCTTATCGGGGTTATGCATCGCAACCTCCTCGGACGACCGACGAAGGCGGTGTTGCCATACGCGGCGCTCCTCGATCGTTTCCCCGCCTACCTCCAGCAACTCGACATGGAGTCGAACGGCAAATCGGTGCGTGTCGACGGCAGTCGGGTCGATGGTCCAACGGGCCCGGTGGTGTGGGGTGAGCCGGGTACGAACGGCCAGCACGCCTTCTTCCAACTGCTCCATCAGGGCACGGATGTCATCCCAGTCGATGTGATCGGCTTCGCTCGACCGGAGCACGATCTCCTCGACCAGCACGACCTGCTGATGGCGAACCTCTTCGCGCAGGTCGAGGCCCTCGCCCTCGGACGACCGGAGGCCAGCGAGCCACACCGGCGGTTCGAGGGTGGCCGCCCGAGCACCGTCGTCCTTGCCGAGCGACTCACCCCATCCGTCCTCGGCCAGTTGATCGCCCTCTACGAGTGGGTCGTGATCTTCCAGGGAGCGCTCTGGGGTGTTCCCTCCTTCGACCAGTGGGGGGTCGAACTCGGCAAGGAGCTCGCCGGCTCACTCGGTGCCGCGATCGAGGATCCGTCGATTCCGGTCGGTGACCGGTCGACGGCGGCGGGGCTCAACTGGTATCGCGCTCACCGGCGCTGAGCATCGAGGCTGCGGAGCACGAGCAGCGATCTCGACGGGATGTCGACGGACTGGGCCGCCGCGAAGGTCACCTCGGATTCCTCGTCGACCGACGGGTCGTCGCTGTCGAGGGTGACGATCCACCGCCGGCCCCAGCCCTCAGGTGGAAGTGTCCACGACAGATCGGTATCGCTCGCCGACAAAATGACGAGGAACGAGTCGTCGACGATCCGCTCACCGTGGCGGTCGGGGGCCCGGAGGGTGTTGCCGTTCAGGAACACCGCGACCGACTGCGCGAAACCCTGCTCCCAGTCGACGTCGCTCATCTCGCAGCCGTCGGGCCGGAACCACGCCATGTCGTCGACTCCGCGGATCCGCTGGCCCTTGAACCAGCGTCGCCGGCGGAACACCGGGTGCGCGTCGCGAAGGGCGATGAGGCGGCGACACCAGTCGAGAAACACGATGTCGGTGTTCTCCCAGTCGAACCATGACGTCGGGGTGTCCTGGCAGTAGGCGTTGTTGTTTCCGTGTTGGGTCCGTCCGAGCTCATCCCCACCGAGGATCATCGGAACGCCTTGGGACAGCAGGAGGGTCGCCATCAGGTTCCGTCGTTGACGAGCGCGCAGTTCCTGAATCCCCGGGTCGTCGGTCGGTCCCTCATGCCCGTGATTCCACGACCGGTTGTGGTTCTCGCCATCTCGGGAGTCCTCACCGTTGTCCTCGTTGCGCTTGCGTTCGTAGGACACGAGGTCCGAGAGGGTGAACCCGTCGTGGCAGGTGATGAAGTTGACCGAGGCGGACGGCCGGCGGGTGTCGGCCATGTAGAGGTCGGAGGAGCCGGTGAAGCGCTGGCCGAACTCGGCGAGTCGGGCGTGCTCGCCGCGCCAGAAATCGCGCATGGTGTCGCGGTAGTCGGCGTTCCACTCCGACCACTTCGGCGGGAACCCGCCCACCTGGTAGCCGCCCTCGCCGACATCCCAGGGCTCCGCGATCAACTTCACCCTCGACAGGACTGGGTCCTGGTGAACGATGTCGAGGAAGGTGGAGAGCCGGTCAACCTCGTAGAGCTCGCGGGCGAGCGCGGAGGCGAGATCGAATCGGAACCCGTCGACGTGCATCTCGGTGACCCAGTGGCGAAGGCTGTCCATCACCAGTTGTAGGACGTGGGGGTGACGCATGTTGAGGGTGTTCCCACAGCCGGTGAAGTCGAGGTAGTGCCTCGGGTCGTCGTCGACGAGTCGGTAGTACGCCTCGTTGTCGATGCCGCGGAGCGAGAGGGTCGGGCCGAGGTGATTGCCCTCGGCGGTGTGGTTGTAAACGACGTCGAGGATGACCTCGATCCCGGCGGCGTGCAGGGCCCGGACCATGGACCGGAAGGAGTCCATGGGCGGCACGCCTGATTCGGCGTACGCGTCGTGAGGGCTCAGGTAGGCGAGGGTGTTGTAGCCCCAGTAGTTGCGGAGCCCGCGCTCGGTCAGATGGTGATCGTCGACGAAGCGGTGGACGGGCATGAGCTCGACCGCGGTGATGCCGAGGGAGACCAGGTGCTCGATCACGGCGGGGTGGGCGATGCCGGCGTAGGTCCCGCGCAGGTGGTCGGGGACGGCGGGATGGCGAAGTGTCATCCCGCGCACGTGGGTCTCGTAGATGACGCTGCGATGCATGGGCACCTGAGGCGGCCGGTCGTCTCCCCAGTCGAACTCCCCGCCTGTCACGACGCCGAGCGGGACGAAGGGAGCGCTGTCGTGGGTGTTCGGGCGGTCGATGTCGTCGGGGTCGTGGCCGTAGCAGGCTGGCGACCAGTCGACCGCGCCGGTTACGGATCGCGCGTAGGGATCGAGGAGGAGTTTCGATGCATTGCATCGCCGGCCTCGTGAGGGCTCCCACGGTCCGTGGACGCGGTATCCGTAGCGCTGACCGGGTCCGACGTCGGGGAGATACGCGTGCCAGATATGGCCGTCGACCTCGGTGAGCTCGATCCTCGTCTCGTGTCGGCTGTCTCCGTCGAGGAGGCAGAGCTCGACTCCCTCGGCGACGCTCGAGAACAAGGCGAAGTTGGTTCCCTCGCCGTCGTGGGTAGCGCCGAGCGGGTGTGGTTCTCCGGTCCACACGCGCCTCACCCCGTGGACCGGGGTTGCCGCGTCGTCGAGCCCGCTCATCGAGCAAGTTTGCCTCTCGGCCCGTAGAGCGGCACGAATCCGCTCTGACGGGTTGGTCTCGCTGCCCGGGGGTCCGCACGATCGGCCAGAATGGGGAGGTTGTCGATGCCGTCGGCGATTGAAGCGACGCGAGTACGGAGGAACGGATGGGAATCGAGCGGGTCGGCGTGATCGGTTGCGGGCTGATGGGGTCGGGAATCGCGGAGGTCTGCGCCCGCGCGGGACTCGATGTCACCGTCCGTGAGGTGAGTGCCGAGGCGGCCGAAGCGGGACGCCAGCGGTTGGTGACCTCCCTCGATCGTGGCCTTGCCGCCGGCAAACTCACCGAGGCCGCCCGCGACGAGGCACTCGGGCGACTGTCGTTCACGACCTCGATCGACGACCTCTCGGACCGCCAGATGGTGATCGAAGCGGTGGTCGAAGATGAGTCGATGAAGGTCGAGATCTTCCGCGAGCTCGACCGTGTCCTCGTGGACGACGCCGCGATCCTCGCGAGCAACACCTCGTCGATTCCGATCATGAAGCTCGGCACCGTTACCGCTCGACCAGAGCAGGTCATCGGGGTCCACTTCTTCAATCCGGTCCCGGTGCTCCGGCTCGTCGAGATCGTCACGAGCTTGATGACGGCCCCCGACACCATCGCCCGGGCGGAGGAGTTGGCGACCACCGCCCTCGACAAGCGGGTGATCAGGTCGCAAGATCGCGCTGGTTTCGTGGTCAACGCGCTCCTCATCCCGTATCTGCTGTCGGCGATTCGCATGATGGAGTCCGGATTCGCCTCCCGTGATGACATCGATGTCGGCATGGTCGAGGGGTGCAGCCATCCGATGGGTCCGCTGCGCCTCACCGATCTCATCGGTCTCGACACCACCCTCGCGGTCGCTGAGAGCCTCTACGAGGAGTTCAAGGAGCCGCTCTACGCGCCGCCGCCGCTCCTGTCGCGCATGGTCGACGCTGGCCTTCTTGGACGCAAGGCTGGCCGCGGCTTCTACGAGTACCGCCGCTGATGGCCGACCGGGTCGAGCGCCTCACCAACCTGCTCGCGCTCCTGCTCGAGACCCGCGAGCCGGTGACCCTCGATGTGATCGCCTCGGAGCTCGGCGGCCAATACCCCGAGGGCCACGATGCCCGGCGGGCCGCCTTCGAGCGCGACAAAGCCGCTCTTCGCGATATCGGCGTCGAGATCTCCTCGGAGA
>RFQQ01000063.1 GCA_009924875.1 Actinomycetota bacterium
CCCATGTCGGCGACGGTAGTCGTGGCGATGCGAGGATGCGCCGGTGCCCAGTCGCCTGACTCTCCGCGGCGACCGCCTCGTCGACGTGCTCGGTGTTCTCACGATCTGCGTCTACGGCTCCTGGTTCTACGGCTTCGGTGTTCTGATCGATGACATCGGGAAGGAACTGGAGATGGGGGCGACGGCCCTCGGGGCCTCCTTCGGTGCCGCGCAGGCCCTCGTCGGGGTCCTCGCTCTCGTCACGGGACGCCTTCTCGATCGACGCGGTCCGGGCATCGTGCTGGGCGTGGTTGGCCCCATCGGCGCTGTCGCCCTCGGGGTCGCCGGACGGGCCACCGATCCGTTGCTCTTCGGAGCCCTGTTCGCGTTCGGCGGTGGCTTGACTGGTGCTGCCGGCTTCTACACCCTCACCCAATCGATCATCGTCCGTTCCGATCGTTCGCGGTCCCTTGAGCGGATCATCCGACTCACGATCTGGGGTGCCCTCGCCTCACCGATCGCGATCCCAGCGACCGAGGTGCTGCGGTCGACACTGGGGTGGCGTCTGGCGATCGAGATCCCGGCCGGCTTCGCTTTCGTCGCCTTCCTCATCTCGTCGCGCATCGTTCGGATACCGCTCTCGTCGAGCGTGTCGAGCGGAGGTCGTTGGACGCGAGTGATCGCGACTGCTGGGCGCGACCCCGTCATCAGGTGGTACGCGCTGGCGGCGGTGAGCGCCACGGCCGCCGTGTCGGTGCTCCTCGTGTTCCAGGTGTCGATCATGCGATGGGCGGGCTTGTCCGCCGCATCGGCGGCGGGATTCGCCGGTGCCCGAGGACTTCTGCAACTCGCGGGGCGTTTGCCGTTGCGTCGAGCGCTCAGCCGGACGGGTTCCTGGCGGCTGCTCGCGGTGGCCCGGCTCTGCGTGGCCGGTTCGTGTCTGATCGTTCTGGTCGCGGGATCGCCGGTGGTGGCCGGCGTGTACACCGTGTTGGCTGGCACCTCGATCGGCGCGCTCTCGGCGCTCGACGGGATCGTCGCCCGAGATGTGCTCCCAGTGGATGACTTCGGTTCCCTCATGGGAGCGGTGGCGCTCCTCGTCGCGCTCGGCGGGGGCGTCGCCCCGGTGATGGCCGGTCGTCTGACCGATGTGACGGGAGACCCGACGGCCTCGGGCTTTACGGCGGCTGCGGCCGCGGTTGGGTCGGTGGCGTGTCTGGCGGTCGCGAGGTGGCACCGGAACGTACGCTCAGGGAATCCGGCTGCCGCCGGCTGAGAGAAGGAGATCGTGAACATGACCGAGACGACCAGCGAGACCGTCCCCCAGGACCGGGCCGCCCGGCTGCAGCGCCTCAACGTGATCGCGACCGTGCTCCACGGGGTGCAGGCGATCGCCGTCCTGGTTCTCGCTAATGACTTCGCGCTTCCCGTCGCCTCCTATTTCTGGAACGACGCCCCGAACGGTCGCTTGGATCCGGCGCGTCTCGAGAAGATGTTCGAGATACCCGTTGCCTGGGGCGCAGCGGGATTCCTCATACTCTCCGCGCTCTTCCACGGGATCGTCTCGACTGTCGGACGACGCGGCTACCTGTCGGAGCTGTCCCGTCAGCAGAACCGATTCCGGTGGGTGGAGTACTCGCTCTCCTCGACCCTGATGATCATCCTCATCGCCATGGTGTTTGGGATCTCCGACATCGCGGCTCTGCTCGGTCTCGCCGGTGCGAACGCCGCGATGATCCTCTTCGGGTGGATCATGGAGGTGGTCAATCGTCCCGGTCAGCCGGTGTGGTGGAGCCCGTTCTGGTTCGGCTGCATCGCTGGTGGGGTTCCCTGGGTGGTGCTGTTCATCTACGTGATCGGCCCGTCAGGTCAGCCTGAGTTTCCCGCCTTCGTCTGGGGGATCCTGATCAGCCTCTTCATCTTCTTCAACCTGTTCGCCCTCAACCAGTGGCTGCAGTACCGCGGGGTGGGACGCTGGTCGGACTACCTCTACGGAGAGCGCGTGTACTTAGTGCTCAGCCTGACGGCGAAGTCGGCCCTCGCCTGGCAGGTGTTCGGCAACACCCTCGCGGGCTGAGGGGTCTCAAGCCAGCGGGTCGTCGGTTTGGCTGACCACCCACTCCCAGAGTTGGTGCCGCCGCGCCTCGGTGTCGGAGCGCCGAGTCGACGGAAGGCGGTGGATCGGCCGACGACGCCGGTCGTGCCAGAACCCGCCGCTTGACGCGCCGCCATCCGCCGATGCCAGCAACCAGAGAACGGTGTCGGCGGCATCGGCAGGTGATCGAAGTACTGGGGAGAGTGTCCGGTGGAAGCGAGGGAGCGAACTCTGGACTCCTGGGGTGTCGGCCCAGCCTGGGTGCATCGCGTGGAAGACAGCTCGGGTCGGGTCAACTCGGTCGGCCCACATCTCGTTCAGCGTGACTTGCGCGCGCTTGGCCCGGGCGTATTGCTCCGAGCCCCGGTAACTCTCCGCGGGCATCTGCAGTGATCCGATCGAGAGCCCGGCGGCGTACATGCCTCCCGAGGCGACGGTGACCACGCGTCCCGGTCGGTTGTCGCCGGTCGAGAGTCGACCGAGGAGCAGGCTGGTCATCAGGAAGGGACCGAGGACCTGCGCGGCGACCGTCGATTCGATCCCCGATGCGTTATCGACTCGTTTGGCGACCAAGGCGCCGGCATTGTGTACGAGGCCGTCGATCTGCTCGGTGTCAGCGAGGATGATTCGGCAGGCCTCACGAACCGCATCGAGGTTCGCCATATCGGCCACCACGGCTGCAGCACCAAGCGACGCCGACGAGGCTTCGGTGCGGTCACGGTCCCGGCCGACAGCGAGCACTCTCGCACCGGCGCCGATGAGCCCTCGAGCGATCTCAGAGCCGATTCCCGAGGTGGTGCCCGTCACCACATAGGTGCGTCCGGTGAGGTCCCGCTCGATCGGAGGACCCCAGTCGGCGAGTCGTCGGCGTACGCCGGATCCAATGGCGGTGAATCCGGGGGCGACGGTCGCGTCGAGTAGGCGGTCGACAATGGATGCGGGGGAGGGCATACCGAGTCGAACGTCGCCGTCGCGCCGCTCATTCCATCGCTCCGCCTCGTTGGCTTGAGTGACGGTCGACCACGCTGTCGCCGTGCTCGTCGAATCCCTCCTTCCTCTCGGAAAACTCGACCCGGGGCTGCGCGAGCCCGACACCCCGCTCGATCCGGCGGCCTTCGCCGAGGGGGCGGCGCTCGCGGAGCGGGTCGGCCTCGACGCGGTGCTGGTCGAGGAGACCAAGTGGGACCCCTACCAACTGCTCGCCCTTGGCGCGTCCACCACCGAGCGGATTCAACTTGGCACGTCGGTCGCGATGGCCTTTCCCCGATCGCCGGCGACAACCGCGATGTCGGCGTGGACCTTGTCGAGGCTCTCCGGAGGCCGCTTTCTGCTCGGTCTCGGAACGCAAGTTCGCGGACATGTTCGACGCCGGTTCGGTATGGAATGGCACCCGCCGGCACCCTGGATGCGGGACACGATCGGCGCGATTCGGGCAGTGTGGACCTGCTGGCAGGATCGGACGCCGCTGCAGTTCGAGAGTGAGCACTTCAACCTGAGCCTGATGGTGCCGTTGTTCGATCCGGGCCCGATCGAGCACCCCGACATACCCATCCATGTCGCGGCGATCGGTCCGCGCATGTGCGCCGTCGCTGGCGAGGTCGCCGACGGCGTTCGGCTACATCCGATCTGCACGACGAGGTTCATCGATGAGTCGGTACTCCCTGCGGTCGCCGAGGGTGCGGCTCGGGCTGGCCGGATGCCGGGAGATGTCGAAGTCTGCATGAAGCCGCTGATCGGCACGGCTCCTAACGACGCCGCACTCGACGCGGTGATCCGCACGGTTCGTGCTCGCGTCGCGTTTTACCTGTCGACCCCGGCGTATCGGCGCGTCTTCGAGCTGCACGGCTGGGAGGACGAGGCTGACCGGGCGGCCACGTTGTCGAAGGCCGGACGGTGGGAGGAACTCGCGACGGTCGTGGACGACGAGATCCTCCACACGGTCGCCACGATCGGCACCCACGAGACGATCGCCGCCCAGTTGCGCGAGCGGTATGGATCGAGGTGCGACCGGATCGAATTCTCGATCCCGGTCACCGATGCCTCCTCCGCGGAGCGGTGTCGGGAGATCCTTGACCAAGTGCGAGCCTGAGGCCGCTCGCGTAGCGCGGGGTGAGACGTCAGCCGAGTGAGTCGATGAACGCGGCGATGGCCTCGTTCACCGGACCGGGGTGCGTGAGGTTGCAGGCATGTGTGCCGCCGTCGACCTCGACGAAGGCGGTTGACCCACCCAGTCCGTCGGCCATCTCGCGGGCTCGTTCCATCG
>RFQQ01000064.1 GCA_009924875.1 Actinomycetota bacterium
TCGTCGTGATCACGACGACCGCCGTGGTCGCCCTCGCCGATCTCAGCTCCGACGGCGTCGCGACCGTCGGCTCGATCCCGGACTCGCTCCCCGCGTTCGCATTCCCAGACTTCGGCGGTGGGGCACTCGGCGACCTCTTACCGACCGCGCTGGTGATCACCCTCGTCGGATTCATGGAGTCGATCGCTGTCGCGAAGGTGTACGCCCGCCGCCACAGGTACGACGTCGAGGCGAACCGTGAGCTCATCGCCCTCGGGGCCTCGAACGTGACCGCCGGACTATTCGGCGGCTACCCCGTAACCGGCGGCTTCTCCCGGACCGCCGTCAACGACTCAGCCGGCGCGAAAACTCCGCTCGCAAGCGTGATCACCGCCGTGATCGTGCTCATCACCATCGCGCTCCTCACCCCCCTCTTCGAGAGCCTCCCCAAGGCGGCGCTCGGCGCGATCATCATCGTGGCGGTCATCAACCTCGTCGATGTGGCCGAAATGCGCCACATCGCTGCCGTGAAGCGGACCGACCTGGTCGGCCTCGGCGTCGCGTTCTTCGCGACGCTGATTCTCGGTATCGAGGTCGGCATCGGGGTGGCGGTGGTCGCCTCCATGCTCGTGGTCTTCGCTCGGATGTCCAAACCCCACACCGCCGTCCTTGGCCGCATTCCGGGCACGACGAGCTGGCGAAATCTCGAGCGCTTCCCTGACGCCGAGACCATCCCCGGTATCGATGTCGTGCGCATCGACGCCGCCCTGTCATTCGTGAACGCCCAGCATGTCAAGCGTCTGCTCGGAGAGCGAGCCGCTCGACTCGAGTCGGCACCTCGGGCGCTTGTTCTCGACTGCTCGGGAATCAACGACATCGACGCAACCGGCGCCGAGACCCTCGCGGAGATCCTCACCGACCTCGACGAGTCCCCCGTCGTGCTTCACCTCTGCGACGTCAAGGGACCGGTTCGCGATGTGCTTCGCCGAGCCGGCTTGTGGGAGCGCCTTGATGGGCGGCTTCACGCGACCGCGCACCAGGCGGTCGAGCTCATCACCGGCTCGGCGGAACCCGCCCCCGGCGATCGTCGCGCCGCGGGACTGGACGAGAGCGGTGTCTGAACGACGGGGCACCGCCGATGCTGTCTGGGCGGAGCTCGTTCGACGCCATGACGAGCATGTGGCCACCCACGGCTACGACGGCACGGTCGCCGACCACAACCCCGTCGCGGCCGTGCTCGCCTGCTCTGATGCCCGCGTTCCACCGTCGGTGCTCTTCGGCCAGGACGCCGGGAGTCTCTTCGTTGTACGGATCGCCGGGTCGAGCGCGACCGCTGGGGCGGTGGCATCCCTCACGTTCGCGGTAGAGCGACTCGGGTGCCCACTCGTCATCGTGCTCGGACACACGAACTGTGGTGCCGTACGCGCCGCGCTCGACGACAGCCCTGACCCCGTGCTCGCGCCGGTGCTCGCTCCGATCCTCGCGCCGATCGACGAGATGCTCGCCGCCTGCCGGTCCTGCGATGGCGACCTAGATGCTGCCGTCGCCGCCAATGTCGCCCACAACCTTCGTCGGTTGCGCCGAAACCGCGGGCCTCTCGGCACCGCGATCGCCGAGGGGCGTGCTGTGCTCCGGGGCGCGGTTCACGATCTCGCGACGGGACGGCTCATCGAGGTGGCCGGCTGAGCACGGTCGGCCTCACATCGTCGAGCAACGCCCCGACACCATCGGCCGACCACTTTGTCCGTACTAATTCCTTGACCCGTAATTGTCCGGACCTCTACATTCACAAGCACACGATGAAGGAGTTGTCATGAAGTTCCAGCAGTACTACCTCGAGTGCCTGTCCCACGCCTCCTACCTGATCGGAGACGAGTCCACCGGCCGAGCCGTCGTGGTGGATCCCCAGCGGGACATCGCGCAGTACCTGTCCGACGCGGAGTCGAGTGGCCTCACCATCGAGTTGGTCATCGAGACCCACTTCCACGCCGACTTTCTCTCGGGCCACCTCGAACTCGCCGCGGCCACCGGCGCGGCGATCTGTTACTCCTCGATCGCCAATCCTGAATTCGACCACCGCAAGATGTCCGACGGCGAGCGCGTGAGCCTCGGCGAGGTCGTGCTCGAGTTCCGCCACACCCCGGGCCACACCCCCGAGTCGATGAGCATCGTGGTCTTCGAGAACTCCAACGACGCTGAGCCCTACGGCGTGCTCACCGGCGACACCCTTTTCATCGGTGATGTCGGCCGCCCCGACTTGCTCACCTCGGTCGGTTTCACCAAGGACGAGCTGGCCGAGAAGCTCTACGACTCGCTCCACACCAAGCTCATGACCCTCCCCGACGTCACCCGAGTCTTCCCAGCCCACGGCGCCGGATCCGCGTGCGGAAAGAACCTCTCCACCGAACTCACCTCGACGATCGGTGATCAAAAGTCGACCAACTACGCGCTCCGCGCCCCTGACCGTCAGGCCTTCATGGAGATGGTCACCGCCGGACAACCGCCAGCTCCGAGCTACTTCGTGTACGACGCGGTGCTCAACCAGCGCAAGCGCGAACTCCTCGATGAGGACGCCCTCCCCGCCCCCCTCACGCTCGAGGAAGCAGATCGCGCCATCGCCGGTGGCGCCCTGCTCCTTGACGGTCGCACCCCTGAGGAGTTCACGGTTGGCCATCTCGAAGGCGCGATCAATGTCGGCCTCGGCGGCCGCTACGCCGAGTTCGCTGGATCAATCATCCCGAGCGACGCCGACATCGTGCTCTTCGTTGAAGAGGGCTACGAACTCGAGGCCAAGAATCGGCTCGCACGCATCGGCTTCGACCGTGTGATCGGAGCGATCAGCGACATCACGCGCGTCCTCGTCGAGAATCCTGACCGCGTCCGACGCGCCTCCCGCCTGACGTCACAAGCCTTCAATGAGCGCCACGCGGCGGTGAGCAACATCCAGATCGTCGACGTCCGCAACCCGGGCGAGGTAGAGGCGGGCATGGTGCCCGACGCGGTGAACATCCCCGTCGGCCAACTACCCGCACGCCTCGATGAGCTCGACCCGGACCGACCGACGGTCGTCTACTGCGCCGGCGGCTACCGATCCTCGGTCGCCGCGAGCCTGCTCCGTCTCCGAGGGTTCGGCGACGTGAGCGATGTGCTCGGTGGCTACGGGGCGTGGATCGAGACGACCCAGAGCGCCTGACCCGTTGGCAAAGTGTTGGAGGGGGACATGACAACGACAGCGAAACACCGCATCGTGATCGTCGGCGGCGGCACCGCGGGTATCTCCGTGGCCGCCCGTCTGGTCAAAAAGGGCCACAGCGACGTTGCAGTGATCGAGCCCTCCGACAAGCACTACTACCAACCGCTTTGGACTCTCGTAGGCGGCGGGGTCTCTCAGGCGAGCACCTCCGAGAGATCTGAGGCTTCGGTCATGCCAAAGGGCGCCACCTGGATCAAGAAAGCGGCGAGCGCGTTCCGGCCGGACGCGAATCAGGTCGAGTGCGCTGATGGTTCGGTATACGAGTACGACGCGCTGATCGTCTGCCCGGGAATCCAACTCGACTGGGACAAAATGACCGGCCTCACCGACACGCTCGGACGTGACGGCGTCTCCTCGAACTATCGCTACGACCTTGCTCCGAAGACCTGGGAGTTCATCCGCGGTACCACGTCGGGTTCGGCGGTGTTCACCATGCCGAGCGGACCGATCAAGTGCGCGGGCGCCCCACAAAAGATCGCGTACCTCGCCGCCGACTACTGGAAGTCGCAGGGGCTCCTCGGCAAGATCGACCTCCACCTCGTCATCCCCACCCCGCGGGCGTTCGGCATCCCCGAGATCGCCGACGAGCTCGACAAGGTGATCGCCGGGTACGGAATCCATCTTCACACCCAGGCCGAAGTCACCGCCGTTGACAGCGCCAACCACACGGTGACCGTCACCAACCTCGGCGAGGCCAACGGCACGAGCACACTCCCCTATGACCTCCTCCATGTCGTGCCGCGCCAGTCAGCACCCGACTGGGTGAAGTCGAGTCCGCTCTCGACCGGTGAGGGGCCCGGCTACGTCGAGGTCGACAAGCACACCCATCAGCACGTTCGCTACCCGAACGTGTTCTCCCTCGGTGACGCCGGCAGCACCCCGAACTCGAAAACCGGGGCCGCGATCCGCAAGCAAGCTCCGGTGGTCGTGGAGAACGTCGACTCCTATCTCTCGGGGCGCGCCCTCACCGCCGAATACCACGGCTACGCCTCCTGTCCGCTCACCACCTCGCGCCAAGCGATGCTCCTCGCTGAGTTCGACTACTCGATGAAGCGGACCCCCTCGATTCCCGTGATCAACACCGTCAAGCCTCGCCGCGATATG
>RFQQ01000065.1 GCA_009924875.1 Actinomycetota bacterium
AGGCGATCGAGATCGTCGAACGTCTGGTGGCGACCTGCGATGTGCTCATCGAGAACTTCCGGCCGGGTGTGATGGATCGTCTCGGCCTCGGACCGGACCGTCTGCGGCAACGCCGACCCGAACTCGTCTACATCTCGATCAACGGCTACGGCGCATCGAGCCCATGGTCCGACCGACGGGCCTACGCCCCAGTAGTCGGAGCCGAAGCCGGCCTGACCCGCTCCCAAGGTGACGCCCGCGGTGGGCAGTACGCCAATGACCGCCACTCCCACGCCGACGTCTACACCGCGCTCGAAGCCACCGTTGCCGTGCTCGCCGCCCTCAACCAGCGGCACACCACCGGCAGGGGCCAACACGTCGAGGTGACGATGGCCCAGACCGTGCTCTACGTCAACGAGCACGCCCACGATGCCCTGTGGGATGACGAGGTGCCCGACGGAGTGATCCGCAGTTTCGGCACCGGCGACTACCTGGTGCTCCGACTCGGCGACGGCTCCGACGTCATCGTCAGCGGCCATCCTGCTGAGGCGGGCACCTTCGAGTTCTTCATGCGGGCCATCGAACGACCCGACCTCATCGAGCGCGAGGAGTTCTCCGACGTCGCTGGGCGCCTCGCGAACCTCAGCGAGATCATCGAGGCGATTCGATCGCACGCGGCCGAGGTACCCGACGCGCGCACCTACGAGGAGGCCCTCTCGCAGCACCGCCTCGCCGTCGGTCGGCTGCGCACCGTGTCGGAGTTCGCGGGCACCGAGTGGGCGGAGGCCACCGGCGCGGTCGTCGAGGTGTCCGATCGAGGGGGCGGCACGATCCGGGTCCCGCAAGCCCCTTGGCGCTTCTCCGAAGGTCCGACTGGTGTGACCGGCGAGCCCCGGTACCGAGGAGAGGACAACCGCTCGATTCTCGATGCGCTTGGGTACACACCCGAGGAGATCGATCGACTCGAAGGCGACGGTGTCCTGTCGTCGCGGGTTCCGGGACATGCCATTTGAGCCGACGTACAACCTTCGACGATCGGTGCTCGGTGTCGACGCGGCCGGGTTGACCTCACCGATCCCTCGGGATGACGCCTAACGCGCGAACCGGGCGCTGATGCGCGGCCCACCGCCATCGGCGATGTGCACTCGGCCGTCCTCGACAAGTTCGATGAGGTGGGCGAGCACCGACCGAGCAGCGGGCCGATGCAGTTCCTCGCGAACCGAGGCGTAGAGGACTCGGACCATCTCGGGCACGGTTGACGGTCCGTGCGCATCGATGAAGTCGATGATCTGGTTCGACCGAGACTCGCGGTGAGCGATGAGCGCGCCGACATAGGTCTCGGCGTCGTAGCGAGGTGGCCCGTGAGTCGGCCAGAGCGACCGGTCGCCCCGACCGGCGACCTTGCGAAGGGAGCTCATATAGGCGCGCATGTCACCGTCCGGCGGCGAGACAACCGTGGTACTCCACCCCATGATGTGGTCCCCGGTGAACAGGGCACCCTCCTCGCGCAGGCTGAACGCGCAGTGATTCGACGTGTGTCCTGGGGTGGGCACTGCCGTCATCGTCATACCGGAGCCGTCCACCACGACCTCACCGTCAACACAGGTGACATCCGGTGTGAAGGCCGTGTCGATCGACTCCTCGATCTTGATCTCCTGCTCCCCCGAGTCGTCCTCGTCTCTATCGGCCTCAACCGGTGAACGGGTCGGGCCGAGTTCCTCCTCCCCGTCGAACATCCCTTCGGGGCTCTCGGTCTCGCCGTGGGGGCCGACCGCAATTGTCGGCGCTCCCGTCTCCGCTGACAACCACGCGGCGAGGGGCGAGTGATCGGAGTGGCAGTGGGTAACGAGAATGGCGCGCACCCGTTCGGAGCGCACCACCTTCCAGAGCGCGTCGCGATGGCTCACCAGATCCGGGCCAGGATCGATTACGACGATGTCCCCGTGACCGACGATGTAGGTCCCCGTACCGTGGTAGGTGAACTTCGACGGGTTCTCAGCGATGACGCGCCGGATCATCGGCGACACCTGCTCCGCCTCCCCGTAGGTGACCTCGTCGAGGGTCTCGAAGACCGGTCCGCTCACAGCAGGGCTCTCACTCGTCCGACCGTCTGGCCCGCACCAAGCGCGGGTGGGGCGAGCATTGAATCCACCTCGTCCGGCACCTCGACACCGAGGGTTCGTAAGGCCGCAGCCGCGACCACTCCTGCCGCTCGTGACGCCCCGTCGGCGATCTTCACCGCGACCGCCCGACCATCGGGGAGCCCGGCAACGAATACGCCCTCCGCTCCATCCTTCGCCATGAGGCCGGGAACGGCCCGCATGAGCGCCGAGACCGGACGCTCGGGTCCTCCGACGAGCTCGGGATGCGTCGTCATCGCCGACCACACCTCACCGCGCTCCGAGGCGATCGACGAGACCGCCAGCGCCAGCCCGCCGATCGGTACCGCGTGGGTCGGAGCTCCGCAGCCGTCGACCCCGATGTGGGCTACCTCGCCCGCGAGTCGCGCGACGGTGGACGCGATGTGGGCCTGCAGCGGGTGGTCAGCCTCCAGATGCCCCTCGACGGGCCACCCGGCAGCGACGCAGGTCGCGATCATCGCGGCGTGCTTGCCCGAGCAGTTCATCTGCAGTGGGGTGCGCTCACCGCCAGCCGAGAGCACCCGCTCGGCCTCCGCGCGGTCGTAGGGGAGATCGGGGGTGGTGGCGAGGTCGCTCTCACTCCGCCCGGCACCGGCGAGCACCGCTCGCACCACGTCGAGGTGCGCCGGAGAGCCATCGTGGCTGGAGCAGGCCAGCGCAAGGCCTTGGCTGTCGAGGCGTAGCCCAGCTTCGAGCATCGCAGTCGCTTGGAGGGGCTTCAGTGATGACCGCGGGTAGATCACCGTGTCGATATCCCCGACGATCGCCCGGCAGCCCGAACTGTCCGCCACGACGACCGTGCCGTGGTGGAACGACTCGTCGATGCCATTGCGGTCGACGGCCGCGACGATCTCGGTGGTCACGCGCTGTCGTCGCCCCGCCGACGGACCCGTCGCACCACCGGTCGAGGATCGGACACGGTGGTGAGCGGACTGTCGATCACATCGTGTCGAGCGCCCCACTCGGAGATGAGCGCCTGCGCCATGGCCGCGGTCGGTAGGGCAAGCACCGCCCCAGCCGGACCGAGGAGAGCGAGTCCCGCGAGCGCCGCCCCGAAGGCGATCGCCGGATGAAGCTCCATGGTGCGGGCCGTCACCTTCGGCGAGATGAGGTAGTTCTCGAGTTGCTGGTAGACCGCGATCACCCCGAGGACGATCAGCGCCCTCACCGGTGAGTCGAGGAAGGTGATCAACACCGGGAGCACGCCGGCGATGTAGGTGCCGATGACCGGAAGGAACTGGCTCACGAGGCCGACCCAGAGCGCGAGGGCGACGGGCGACCGCACCCCGGCTGCAGCGAACACCGCCCAGTGGAACACGGCAGACATCAGCGACAACAGGAGACGCGAGTAGAGATAGCCGCCGGTCTTGTTGATAGCGAGTTCCCAAGCGGAGAGGACACGCTCCTGACGATCGGGGGATAGTCGCGAGCAGATCGATCGGCGCAACCGCGGCCCATCCGCCACGAGGTAGTAGCTGAAGAGCAGCACGGAGAACGCCGCGAGCAGTCCGTTCAGCACCTGACCCGAGAGTCGAATCGCGTCATCTTGCTGCGAGTCGATGAACTGCTGGACTGAGCCGTTGGGATCGTTGAAGTCGGCGATCACCTGCTCGGCATCGATCTCGGTGCCGAACCAGTCGTTGATCGTGTCGACGGTGTCGGAGATGTAGGTCTCGGAGTTGGCGAGCAGATCGGCGATCTGCGTGCCGATGAGCGTTCCCATCGCACCGATGAACACCCCGACCGCGAGAATGACGCCAAACATGATCGCCGCGGTCGCCCGACCACGTCCCCATCCGTGACGCCCGAGCCGGTTGACTCCTGGTTCGATCGCGAGAGCGAGAAACAGCGAGATCAGGAGCAGGAGCATCAAGCCGGAGATCCGATGCCAGACATCGACGGCGACGATCATGTTCGGCGTCATCATCGCCATCGGGGTGTTCATCGGGGCCATGGGGACGCTGATCGGCACCCAGATCGCCGATCTGCTCGCCAACTCCGAGACCTACATCTCCGACAC
>RFQQ01000066.1 GCA_009924875.1 Actinomycetota bacterium
GGGAACATCAGAGGAACACCTCCCGCTCGAAGCCGTCGATCAGGCTCTCGACTCGGCCCAGTTCCTCCATGATGTGGCGAGGGTCGAGGTTGCCGATGAGACGCCCGTCCTCGTCGACGACCGCGATCGGCAGGCCGCGGCCGGCCGATGCGTAGACCTCGTTGAGGGTCTGGCGGGGACCGGCGGTCTCGAAGTCGGAGCGGAGCGCGTCGTCGAGGCGGTCGCTGCCCATCTCGATGGAGCGGAGCCCGTCGGCGACGGTCAGCACGGCGACCGGGCGGCCGACATCGTCGAGCACGAAGGCGCCAGCGCGATCGGACACCCGCTTCACGGCTTCACCAAGTGTTGAGGACCGATCGACCGGACGTGGCTCGACCATGACATCGCTGACCAAGATGACGCGACCTTGGTCGACGTCTTGGACGAACTCAGCGACGTAGCCCGTAGCGGGCTTGGTGAGGATCTCCTCAGGCGTGCCGATTTGCACGATGCGACCACCGCGCATGATGCACACCCGGTCGCCGATTCGGAGCGCCTCGTTGAGGTCGTGAGTGATGAACAGGATCGTCTTGCGAAGCTTCTTCTGAATCGCCATCATCTCGTCCTGCATCTGGCGACGGATGAGTGGGTCGAGGGCGCTGAAGGCCTCGTCCATCAGGAGGATGTCCGGGTCGCTCGCGAGGGCCCGGGCGAGGCCGACCCGCTGCTGCATACCGCCGGAGAGTTGCGAGGGCATCGAGGAGGCGTACGGCTCGAGGCCGACGAGGGAGAGTGCTTCGAGCGCTTTCTTGTTCCGAGTGTCGCGGTCGACTCCTTGAACCTCGAGGCCATACCCGACGTTGTCGATCACCGAGCGATGCGGGAAGAGGGCGAAGTGCTGAAAGACCATGCCCATCTTCTCGCGGCGGAGCTCTTGCAGCGCGCGGCCCGAGAGGGTCTGGACGTCGACATCATCGACCCAGACATGACCGTCGGTGATCTCGTGCAGTTTGTTGACGGTGCGGATCGCGGTCGACTTACCCGACCCTGACAGACCCATCACAACGAAAATCTCGCCCTCGGCGACTTCGAAGTTGACGTCTGCGAGACCGACGACGTGGTCGGTCAAGGTCTGCACGTCGTCCTTGGAAGAACCGGCCTTCGCGAGGGCCAACGCCCTTCCCCGTGGCTGTGAGCCGAAGATCTTGTAGACGCCCTCTAGGCGGATTTTGGCACTCAATGCACTGCTTACCCCCGCAGAGACCATAGTTGGCCGATGTGACCGGCGCCACCGACCTGCCGAATCACTTGGTCACAAGCCCGGCCCAGACCAGCTGGGAGAAGTTCAGCGACGGCGACGCCTGGCGGCGCGATTCCCGCCACCGCCGGTTCGCGATGACGGCGCGACAGCTCTCACTGTGCGCGACTCGCCGGTCCGGTAGGGGCGGGCCCTGAACCACAGGTTGCAGGCCCACTTCTCCCCTTCCCCCACCGGCATGCCGCCGTGGAGCGAGTGGGGGTGCAGGTTGGTCTCGTCATCGGCGATGTTGTGGAAGATCACGAGCCGCCCGGGCTTCGCCTCGACCTCGAGTTCGAGCTTCGGGAACGAGGTGCCGCCACCGCCGTCTGGCTCGTTCAAGTACATGAGCGCGGTCAGCACCCTCTGCCCGCCGTTCTCAGTACGGAGCCGGCCTTTCTCTGTCGACAGATCCCACCCATCGAAGTGCGGGCGGTACTCCTGGGTCTCGGCATAGTGGACGACCTGCATCGACTCGCTGTGATGAACCGGGATGTCGACCAACTCGCTCACGCGGTTGACGACGTCGGTGACCGTCGGCGAATCCGCGTAGCGGACCCAAGCCACCGAGCCGGTCCGCGCGGTGGAGGTCGTATTCACCTTGGTCGAGGTCACCTTGGCGGCCTCGAGCCGCGGTCGGGCGATCTCGACGATCTCGGAGCGCTCGTCACTCGACAGGAAGTCGTCGATCACCCAGACGATCGGGTCAGCAGCGAGCCCGACGCCGACCGGGTAACTCTCCTTCAAGCGCATCGGGACATTGTCGCACGCGAACCGACCGAAGCGATCACGTGCCGGCCCGTCGTTCGGTCAACGGAAGAGATCGCGCTCGGCATCGCGGATCACCGGCGCCATCGTCGCCTCGTCGTCCACCTCGTGGTCGAATCCACGGACAACGGCCACTGGCACCCGAGAGGTGTTGCCCTTCACCAGCTCGGCCGCCGATGCGACCTCATCGGCGACACAGAGTTCCTGCACTCGGAACTCATGGCCGTGGGGATCGACCTCCCCGATGTACGAGCGCAGAGGGCGCATCCCGGCGATCCCGATCGCCACATCGGTTTGCCCCTCGCGCCAGGGCCGGCCGAAGGTATCGCTCACGATCACGGCCACCTCGACCCCCGAGGTCGCGCGGAGCGCGTCGCGGATGCGTCGAGCGGAGGCGTCCGGATCCTCCGGCAAGACCACGACGCGCCCGTGCGCCCCGCTCGATGACTGATCGACACCAGAGTTCGCGCAGACGAGCCCGTGACGGGTCTCGGTGATCAGCACCGGCCCGATCTGGCGAACGATGCGCTTCGACTCGGAGAGCACCACCTCGACGACGCGCGGATCCTTGTCCCATCGACTCCCCCACTCCACCGCGAACGGCGACGGGGACACGTCGACGAGATCGATGATCCGACCCTCGGCCTTCGACACGATCTTGGACGTGACGACGACGATGTCGCCGTCAATCAGCTCGATGGCGCCCGCGATCATGCCCGCGAGATCGTCGCCGGGGGCGATCTCGGGTAACCCAGCGACCGGGAGCAACTGCACGCCCATCGACGGCACGGTAGTGGCGATACCGTCGCGGTATGCGCTCGTGGACCCGCCGAAGATGGGCGGTAGCCCTCGTCGCCTCAGCGGTGGTGGCCCTCCTGCTCGGCATTCCGACCGACGTCATTCCGAACCCCGTGTTCGGTCGACCCGTGCCGGTCACGCCATGGTCGGTTCCGGTGCTCATCGTGTCGTCACTCCTTGGCGGTCTCTTGATCGCGACCTATGCCCGGGATCGCGACGACCCCGCCAGCAACGACGACCCGAGTAGGGAGCGCGTGGCGGGCGTCGGTGGCCTATTGACGTTCTTCGCGATCGGCTGTCCGGTCTGCAACAAGCTCGTCGTGCTCGCCCTCGGCACCACCGGAGCACTCGATTGGTTCGCTCCAGCCCAACCCTGGCTCGCCGTCATCTCGATCGTGCTCTTGGCTCTAGCCCTACGGCAACGGCTCACATCATCCGCCTACTGCGCGGTGAAATCGGGCTCGACCGCCGCCGAAGGCCGCGAACCGGCCAACATGTCGTCATGAGCGCGCTACCCGGAGTCTCCGAGACCTTCGATCCGGATGCCTGGGACGTCGTCCCCGGCTTCGACTTCACCGACATCACGTACCACCGGGCGAGGTCCACCGGCGCGGTCCGTATCGCCTTCGACCGGCCGGAGATCCGCAACGCGTTCCGGCCCCACACCGTCGATGAGCTTTACCGGGCTCTCGATCACGCCCGCATGTCGAGCGATGTGGGCTGCGTCATCCTGACCGGCAACGGACCATCACCCCGCGATGGTGGCTGGGCGTTCTGCTCGGGCGGTGATCAGCGCATCCGGGGCCGGTCGGGCTACCAGTACGCCTCGGGCGAGACCGCCGACACCGTCGATCCAGCCCGCTCCGGGCGACTTCACATCCTCGAGGTGCAGCGCCTCATCCGCTTCATGCCGAAGGTCGTCATCTGCGTGGTGCCGGGTTGGGCCGCTGGCGGCGGGCACAGTCTCCACGTGGTCTGCGATCTCACCTTGGCCAGCCGCGAGCACGCTCGTTTCAAGCAGACCGATGCCGATGTCGCCTCCTTCGACGGCGGCTACGGGTCGGCCTATCTGGCGAAGATGGTCGGCCAGAAGTTCGCCCGTGAGATCTTCTTCCTCGGCCGTGAGTACAGCGCCGAGCAGATGCACAACATGGGCGCGGTGAACGAGGTGGTCGACCACGCGCGCCTCGAGGCCGTCGCCCTCGACTGGGCGGAGACGATCTGCTCGAAGAGCCCGACGGCCCAGCGGATGCTGAAGTTCGCGTTC
>RFQQ01000067.1 GCA_009924875.1 Actinomycetota bacterium
CGCCGTGTGTCCTGCGCCTCGTCGCGCAGGGACCAGCCACGACAATCACGGCGGAAGTGAGTCTCGACCCCTATGACGACGATGGATTCGACAACGCGACCCGCGGTGCTCGGCGACGGTGCCATCGGCACCTTCACGGCGTCGGTCGCCGATTGGGCGACGTCCACCGACCATAAGAAGATCGGTCGGCTCTTCGCGGGGTGTGGCCTCGTGTCGCTTGCCGGTTACGCGGTGCTCGGACTCCTCCTCGCTCTGGAGCGGGCAGCCGCGAGCGACTCGGTCCTCCCCGAGAACTCGCTCGTGCAGCTCTTCCAAGCCCACCGCATCGGAATGATCTTCGACGGGTTGCTCCCTTTGACGCTCGGCCTCGCGATCGCGGTGGTACCGATGCAGCTCGGGGCTCGGTCGATTGCATTCGCGCGGCTCGCGTTGACCTCGTTCTACCTGTGGCTCGGCGGCATCATCCTGATCGGCGTGTCGCTCATCGGCAACGGCGGGATCAACGGCGGCGAGCCGCAGATGGTCGACCTGTTCCTCGCTGGACACGGCCTCATGCTCCTTGGGCTGATCGCCGCGGCGATCTGCGTGGCGACCACCGTGCTCACCACACGAGCACCGGGTATGACCATGCGCCGCATCCCGTTCCTGTCCTGGGCCGCCCTGGTGCAGGCGCTCGGGATGTTGATCGCGCTTCCGGTGATGTTCGG
Source organism: Actinomycetota bacterium (assembly GCA_009924875.1). Lineage (GTDB taxonomy): Bacteria > Actinomycetota > Acidimicrobiia > Acidimicrobiales > Ilumatobacteraceae > Casp-actino5. Next base: position 708 of record RFQQ01000067.1, read on the forward strand.
CATGGTCGTCTATCTCTTCATCGACCTCCGTAACGCGGCGCTCGTGTTCACCGGACCCGACGCGATCGGTGAGGAGTTGGGGGCGTTCCTCACCCAGCCGCTGACATTTGTGTTCGCGCTGACCGCTATCGGTGTGCTCGCCGAGGTGGCACCGGTCGCCTTCGGCCGGCGTCACCCGCTTCGTCAGGTGGTATTCGCCGGTCTCGCCCTGATCGGTGTCGGCGCGTTCGCATCGGTCGCGCTCCGCACCTCCTTCCCCGTCGACTTCGGCGGGGCGAGCGAGGACATCGTCCCCGACCTGGTGCTCCTCGGGCTCTTCCTCGGACTCCCACTCCTCGGCGCCCTGCTCGTCGTTCTCCTCGTCGGCGCGGTGGCCAGAGGCGCCAAGCCGCGTCCGACCTCACCGTTGATCTTCTCGACACTCGGCACGCTGATGATCCTCGTCGGCATGCTCGGCACGTTGATCCACTCCGTGGCTGATCTCGATCTCGCTGGGACGGTCTTCGAGGAAGGCGCGCTGGTCTACGTCGTGTACGGCGGACTGCTCTGCGGAATCGGCGGGTTGATCCACTGGTCGCCGAAGCTCTCTGGCCGAATCGTGGCTGAGCGGAAGGTGCTTCCGCTCGCGGCGCTTGGCCTGATCGCGACGATCCTCGCTTCGTTCCCTCACTACATCGCCGGCTTCCTCGGTCAGCCCGCTGCTGCAGGGACATACAGCGGCGTCGACGGCGCGGGAATCTGGAACACCGCGGTGCTCGCCGGACACGGGCTGATGGCGCTCACGGTGCTCGCGTCGATCGCGGCGATGCTCAGTGGCGAGAAGGCCGAGGCATCGCAGACCAACCACTGGTGCGCGCACACCCTCGAGTGGACGCTCCCGTCGCCGGCTCCCGCTGACAACTTCGACGCCCTGCCCACCGTTTCATCGGCTGAGCCGGAACTCGACCAGACCCCGATGACCGAAGGGAGCCCCTCGTGACCGTCGCTCTGCCCGCCGGCCCGGCTCCGGCCCCGCGCCGCCAGATCCTCGTCGGCACGACCCTCGCCGGCGTCGGCATCGTCATGTTGATCGGTGGGATGAGCACGCTGTGGCTCAGGGTCCGCGACGGCGTCGTCTCCGCAGGGGAGCGGTTCCCCGTCGATTACATCATCCCGGAGGTCGCAACCAACGTCATGTTGATGACCGTCGGCGCGCTCTGCCTCTTCGCGCAGTGGGCCGTGTACTCGGCGCGGCGAGGTGATCGCGCGCACACCGGCCTGGCGCTCGGTGTCGTGCTCATCATGGGTATCGCCTTCATCAACGCTCAGGCCTTCGTCTACTCCCAGATGGGTATGCCCCTCGCGGAGACCTCCTACGCGACGCTCTTCTACGCGATGACGGGAACGATGACCGCGGTTGTGGTCGGCGGACTCGTCCTCACCGTGGTCGCGGCCTTCCGGTCGCTCGGTGGGCGTGATCGGGACTTCGAGATCGTCTCGGCTCACGCGCTCCTCTGGTACTTCATCGCGGCCGCCTACGCGGTCGTCTGGTTCGTCGTCTACGTCACGAAGTGAGAGCAACCGACTGATGTTCACCACCGGCTCCAAACTCCTCATCGGCTCCAGCGCTCTCGCGCTCGTCGCGACCTTGCTCTTCGGGATCCTCGACGGAGGCCTCCTCGGATCGGTCGGGCTGATCTCCGCCACGGTCGCGCTCTCGGTGCTCGCTGGAATCAACGTCTTCACCCGTGATGCGAACGTCCGATCTGATGAGGTCGAATCCTTCGGTGGGGCGGCCGCGGCTTCCGGACGCCCGGGCGCGAGCATGTGGCCGTTCACGATCGGCCTCGCGGCCACCACGATCACGCTCGGCCTCGTGACGTACACCGCAATCTTCGTTCTCGGTCTCATTCTGTTGATGGCCGGTTTGGCCGAGTGGCTGGTGCAGGCCTGGTCGGAACGCGCCTCATCCGAGACCGGTCACAACGCAGAGGTTCGGGCCCGCATGCTCCACCCGGTCGAGATGCCGGCTGGAGCGGCCATCGGCCTCGGCGTGGTGATCTACGCCTTCAGTCGCGTCATGCTCGGCCTTCCCTCGAAGACGTCGACCATCGTCGCCTTCGCGGTGGTCGCGTCCGTCGTGCTCGCGATCGGTTCGCTCATTGGTTCGAGGCGGTCGATCTCGGCGCCGGCGATGACCGGCGGCTTCGCGATCGCCGCGGTCGTCCTGGTCTCCGGTGGCGCGGTCGCGGGCCTCAATGGCGAGCGCGAGATCGAGGAGCACCACACGACCGCCTACTACGCGGCGAAGGACGAGTGCGGGGCCGAGGAGATCTCGGCCGACGAGCACGCCAGTCAGACCGTGGCCGGCAAGGCGAGTTCAGCCGCCGAGATCTTCCTCACCGAGTCGGGAACTATCGAGTTCCAGATGCCCGGGGATCCGGCGCGACGGACCGATGCCCTGCAACTCCCGCGCTCCAACCCGAACAACCTCCTCATGCGTAACGAATCCTCCGAGCCGCGGCGGTTCGTCATCGATATGGCTGAGGGCTACGAGGGTTCACCGCCCCGGATGTGCACCCAGATCATCGAGGAGGGCGGGGTCCAGTTGCTCACCGTCAAGTTCGCGGTGCCGAGCTTCGCTCCTGAGGTGGAGGCCGTCGGTGGGTACCGCTTCACGGTCCCCGGTGTCGACTCCGCTTCACTCCAGGTGGTCGTGCCATGAGTCATGCCCGCTTCACTCGGCACGTTGTCCGGACCAACCCTAGGATGCGGTCCGTGATCACCCCCCGACGCCTGATCGCAGCGGTCGCTGGCGCGACCCTTCTCTCGTCGTGCGCCTCAGACGCCCCCCAGGACACCTGGAAGCCCGCCGGTGAGAACGCCCAGAGGATCCACGACCTGCAGTGGCCGATCTTCATGGTGGCCGGAATCGTCGGCGTGATCGTCCTCGCGTTCATCGCGTTGATCGTCCTCAAGTTCCGCGATCGCGGCCAGGCGATGCCCGAGCAGACCCACGGCAAGGCCTGGCTCGAATATCTCTTTATCGCAATCCCGGCGGTGATTCTCACCACGATCGCGATCCCGACGGTTGGCGTGGTCATGGCGCTGGCCGATACCGATGACACCGAGTGCGTCATCAATGTCACCGGCCAGCAGTGGTGGTGGGAGTACGACTACCCGGTCGCGGCCGATGGCACGATCTGCGGGTTCACCCCCTCAGCCGCCGAGGCATCACCGATCATCACCTCCGGTCAGGTGGTCATCCCCACCGGCACGAAGGTGCTGCTCCGAGGCACTAGCCGCGACGTCATCCACAGCTATTGGATCCCTCGACTCAACGGCAAGCGCGACATGGTTCCGGGCCGGGTCCACTACCTGAGGCTTCAGTCG
>RFQQ01000068.1 GCA_009924875.1 Actinomycetota bacterium
GCGCTCGATCTCGAAACACTCGGGGGCCTTGATGTCCTCAAGGTTGATCCCACCGAAGGTCGGCGCGAGAGCAGCGCCAATCGCCACCATCTCGTCCACCGTCGGCGCCTGAACGCACACCGGGTAAGCATCGACGTCAGCGAACTGCTTGAAGAGCACTGCCTTGCCCTCCATCACCGGCATGGCCGCCTCAGGACCAATGTCGCCAAGGCCGAGCACCGCTGTGCCGTTCGACAGCACCGCGACCGCGTTCGAACGCCCCGTTAGGTGCCACACACTTGACGGCTCCTCCGCGATCGCAGTGGACACCCGGCCGACCCCTGGCGTGTAGGCCATGGCCAGATCGTCGGGACCATCGAGGGGCGCGGTCGGCTGAACACGGATCTTGCCCGACTCGTGCAAGGCGAAGGTCGCGTCCTCCAGCGACACGAGCTCAACGCCATCCACCCCGGCGAGGGTGGCGCGAACAGCGACCTGATGGTCGGTTCCGGAGCAGGCGATCAACAAGCGTCGGGTGTCACCGTCACTCGACGCCCTTCGGATATCCGCGCCGAGGCCGGACACCGCGGCGACGAGATGCCCGAATGCGTCGGCGTCCGCCCGGGCCTCGACGGTGAGGGCGTAACCGGTGGTCGGCCGCGTCGGGGACGGCGCGGGAGAGACCGCGTCACCTGAATCGGCGGTGGGACTCGTTGTGGTCATCTTCGTTCCTCGGGGTCGGCCTCCGACAGCACCCGCTGTCGGAGCAGCGGGCGGGGTGGCTCGTCCTCACCGGACGATGGTCCGTCCCCGCCTGCGCCGCACCCGTACCGGTACGACAGCGGGGACGCGTGCGGCCACCGCCGCGATCGCAATGGCGATCGCCGCGGGAGCGATGATGAGAATCATCTGGCCGGACACAGCGCTCACCCTAACCCCATATCGTGCGAGATGTCCTGCGGAGCGTGAAACCGAGCAGATTCACCTAGGGTCTCGGCGACCGCCGCTCCGGAGCCGTCATTTGCCATGACCGACCTCGAGACCCTTCCCGCCGAGACGATCCCTGAGACCGAGGAGATCACCGAGACCGGCGAACCCGAGGTGGCGCACATCGTGAAGGTGGAGCCTGGTGAGACGGCAGCTGCCAAAGTGCTCGAAGCCCGGATCAACGGCACGCCGCTTGAGGCGCTCTGCGGTCACGTCTGGGTGCCCTCTCGGGACCCGCGTCAGCTCCCCGTATGCCAGGCGTGCAAAGAGGTCTACGACATGTTCCGGATCTTCAACGACGGTCTGCGCGACACACCAGGCGACTGACCGGGTTCCTCACTGCTCGTAGTGCTCGGACTCGCGGTAGCCGGCGCGCATGTCGTCAATCGCCGATCGGACATCCTCGACCGCTCGCTCGAGCATGGCGATAGCGCCATCGGCGTTGAGTCCGAACGGCGCCTCGCGCTCCACCGACTCGAGCCGGTGACGCGCCCGCCAGGCGACGTGTCGAACCCACTCGGCGAAGAGCACCTCGTGATCGTCGACCGCGATCAGATCACGCGTGCGGCACTGCAGGTCGTGTGCGACATCGAGTGACTCGTAAGCGTTCACCATGGTGATCCGCTCCCCCGGCTCATCGAGCGGGGCACCTCGGTGCACGACCATGTTCCCGTGAAGACCAACCGCCCACCCCGGACCCGGGAACTCGCAGCGCACCACTCGGTCGAGCGGTGGCCGTTGACCCCGGGAAGCCAAATCGGCGGCCTCGGATTTAGTTCCAACGAAGTACTCGAAGTGCCCGCCCTTGAGTAGGGCCGGATCGCTCACCATCATCACGTAGTCGAGCGGGATGGTGTCGTGATGCCACTTGTCGACGGCCTCGGTGAGCACGGTCGGTTCGAAGTTGAGGTGCCCGAGATGCACCGGCATGGCGTGGGGCGCGACCGGCGCGCCGTAGAGCCGCGACATCGCCGCCGTCACGTCCGGGCTGAGACACAGGTCCCGAAGGAACCGCGAGCGGTAGCAACCACCGCGAACCGCGTTCTCGACCCGGGTCGACGCACGGCGAGTGAAGGCGCGGAGTCGGCGCGCCGAGTCGAGCATGACCTCGGCACCTCGATCCGACAGGATTCGGAACGGTCCCGTGGCGGCGAGGTCGGTGGCGAGCCCCTCGCAGTCGGAGGGGGCGTAGCCGAAGTCCGCGAGCGTGTGGACGAACTCGGGTTCGCCAATGTCAAGGTGGACCTCGGGATCGAAGACTTCCTCGTCTGGAAGCCACTCGTAACCCTGGGGGCGCGAGGATGGAAAGTCGACTGGGGCGATCACGACGCAAACCGTACTGAGATCACCGCTCCGCGTGGAAGCGCTCAGCGGCCGCGATAAGCGACCGCGACCACGGACTGACCGAAAACGTGAGCCGAGACGCGAGTCAACGCTCGGGATACTGGAATGACGAATCGGTCGTAGTGCGAGAGATAGCGATTGGCTGTCGGATCGAGTCGAAGCACCCGAGCGGTGATGAGCCATCCGAGCGCGCCGATCGGGTTGATGTAGGAGGCAGAGACCGATGTAAAGCCCGCCTCCTCCAAGCGACGTGCGAACGGCTTCGCTCGGTAGCGGCGATGGTGCCCGATGCGACGATCGAAGTCACTCATGAGCGAAGCGTGAGCCGGTGCGATGAAGACGACGACACCGCCCGGCTTCAGTGCTGACCAAATCGTTCGCAACGCCTCGGCTTCGTCTTCAATGTGTTCGATCACATTCGACAAGAGGGCTGAGTCGAACTTGTCCCGCCCCACGTCCTCATAGCCGCCCCGCACGACCTCAATCTGACCGTCACCTCGGTAGCGATCTCGAAGAACCTCGAACGACGACTCAGAGGGCTCGAATGCCGTCACCCGGCCGAATTCGCTGAGGCGGCCTGTCATCGTTCCCGTTCCGGCCCCGATCTCGGCGATCTCACCGCGCAAGTGGGGCGCGGTGAGCGACATGAGCCATTCGAGGTAGACCGGAGCGCCCTCGAGACTGTGGAGGGTGGCGAGCAACTCCTCGTCGATCGACGACATCTCGCCCGTCATTTTCGCAGCCAACGCTCACCAAGCGGGCTGTAGCGGACGATGCAGTAGAAGGCACGGACACCGTCGCGCCAGCCGATCTTCTTGCCCTCCGAGTAGGAGCGACCGTTGTAGGAGATGCCGACCTCGAACACCCTCCAGTTCGCCGCCGCGACCTTCGCGGTGATCTCCGGCTCGAACCCGAAGCGATCCTCCTCAATGGCGATCGATTGGATCACCTCTCGACGAAACGCCTTGTAGCACGTCTCCATATCGGTCAGGTTCAGATCGGTGAACAGATTGGAGGCGAGAGTCAAGATCTTGTTGCCGAGTGAGTGCCAATAGAACAGGACCCGGTGGGCGTCCCCCCCGGCGAAGCGGCTCCCGTAGACGACGTCCGCGCGGCCGTCGATGAGCGGGGCGAGCACCCTCGGATAATCCGCGGGGTCGTACTCAAGGTCCGCGTCTTGAACAATCACGAACGGGCACGTCGCTTCCTCGAATCCGCGGCGGAGGGCGGCGCCCTTTCCCCGGTTCACCGGCTGCAAGAACACCTTCACCCGCGGGTCGTTGAGGCCCGCCAGTACGTCCCTCGTGCCATCCGTCGACCCATCGTCGACGATGAGCACCTCGCCCACCTCGGGCCGTGCGAGTACCGCCTCGACACACTCCGCGACCGTGTGGAGCTCGTTGTAGCAGGGCATCACCACCGACAGCACGCCTGCCGCTCGGTCCTCGGATGTGGCAGCACTCGACTTCTCGGGTGTGGCCTTCTTCGATGCTGCCTTCTTCGCCGGTGGCTTCTTGGTGGCACGCGTCCCGACCGGACGCGCCCCGTCCCCCGGCGTCGTCGCAGACGAATCGTCCGACGTCTCTTCACTACCCATCGGCCCCAATGTTAGGCCGACTCGGTGAGAGCCCCCCGTGCGAATGGCCCCGCGGTGGTCGCCTAATGTCGTCACATGAGCGCAGTGCCAAACAAGATCCTTCTCTCCGAAG
>RFQQ01000069.1 GCA_009924875.1 Actinomycetota bacterium
GACATCCTCGAGACGGGCGCCGAGATCGGCTTCGACTGTGGTGCGAACCACCTCGAACGGCTCGGCGGGAACCTGATCGCGGCACTTCTTGAACTCGTCGACGAGTTCGGCCGGGAAGAGACCCTCACCCGAGGAGATGATCTGCGCCAACTTGATGTAGGTCGGACCGAGAATCTCGATCGCTGAACGCAAGCGCTCTGACAGATCGGCGCGCGACGCCTCAGCATCGGCGTATCGGCCGCGACGCTTGCGCACCCACCAGACGCCGACCGCCCAACCGAGATGCCGGACCACGGTGACGAGACGACGCAGGTCAGGGATTCGACCCGGCCGCGTCAGCTCGGGCACCTCAGCCCTCGCCCGATCGCGCAGTCGTTCGGCGAGCGGCATCCAGGAGATCTCCGACTCCTCGAGCACCCAAGGTGCCGACTCGGTGAACGCGCCCCAGGCGCGGTCGGTCGGTTCAGGGGAGGGGTCGGCGTCTCGGCCGGTGGTGGGGGAGTCCACGAGCGTCACGTCGGCAGTCTCGCCGTTGACCGACGATGGCGCACCTCGTGCTCACCGAAGTCGGCGTGACCTCGGACTCAGCGCGGATCGACGCCCCAGAGGGCGGTGAGCACCGGGGCGGCGAGTTCAGGACGACAGACGATGAAATCGGGGAGCCATGGGTCGGGATCGTTGTAGACGATGGGGGAGCCGTCGATGCGGCTGACATGGAGCCCGGCTGCGAGCGCCACCGCCGCTGGAGCAGCCGAGTCCCACTGATACATGCCCCCGTCGTGGAGATAGATGTCGGCCTCGCCGAGGACCACCGCCATCGCTTTCGCCCCCGCCGATCCGAGTCGGACCGCATCGCAACCGAGCTCTTGGGCGACGATGGCCGCGGCGTAGGGGGCGCGGGTGCGGGAGGTGATGAGCCGCGGTCGATCCCGTCCGCCGCCATCGGGCAACGGCGGTGGCGGGTCCATCGTGAGCACCACACCGAGCGCCGGGAGGGCGACCGCGCCGGCGAGAAATCCACCATCGGCCCAGAGCGCGACGTGGACCGCCCAGTCATGGCGACCTGCCTCGGCGAACTCACGGGTGCCGTCGAGCGGGTCGATGATCCACACTCGCCCACCCGCGAAGCGTCGGGGATCCTCGCGTCCCTCCTCACTCAGCACCGCGTCATCGGGTCGAAGGCGTCGCAACTCCGCCATGAGATATGACTGGCTCGCGTCGTCTCCCGCGTCCTTCACGCTCCAGTGGTCCGCTCCGGAGGCGAAGAGTTGTTCGCGCAGCGTCAGCAGCCGTTCACCGGCCTCGCCCGCGATGCGAGCAGCGAGCTGATGGTCACTCTCGGCTGAGTCGGCCCCGCCGACCTCGACCGGCATCAGGCGAGCTTCTTGTATTTGATCCGGTGCGGCTGATCGATGGAGGCGCCGAACTCACGGCGACGGAATTCCTCGTACTCCGAGAAGTTCCCCTCGAACCACCGCACCTGGCTCTCGCCTTCGAAGGCGAGGACATGGGTGGCGATGCGGTCGAGGAACCAGCGGTCGTGCGAGATGACCACCGCGCAGCCCGGGAACGACTCGAGCCCCGACTCGAGGGCTCGCAGGGTGTCGACGTCGAGGTCGTTCGTCGGCTCGTCGAGCAGCAACACGTTGCCGCCGGACTTCAGCAGTTTCGCGAGGTGCACGCGGTTGCGCTCGCCACCGGAGAGCTTGCCGACGAGCTTCTGCTGGTCGGTGCCCTTGAAGTTGAAACTCGCCACATAGGCGCGACCGTGGATCTCACGGTTGCCGATCTTCATGTGGTCGACGCCGCCGGTGATCTCCTCGTAGACCGTCTTGTCGGCATCGAGATCGTCGCGCCCCTGGTCGACATGGCTGAGCTGCACTGTCGAACCGACGGTGATCTCACCGGAGTCGGGTTGCTCGATGCCCGTCAGCATCTTGAACAGGGTCGTCTTGCCAGCGCCGTTCGGACCGATGATGCCGACGATGCCGGCGGGCGGAAGCGAGAACGACAGATCCTCGATGAGCAACCGATCACCGAACCCTTTGCGGAGGTTCTTCACCTCGATGACCGTGTCACCGAGGCGAGGGCCCGGCGGAATGGCGATCTCAAGGCGGTTCGAGGTGTCGCGCTCGGCCTCAGCCTCGGCGTGAAGCTTCTCGTAGGCGGCGAGTCGAGCCTTGCCCTTCGCCTGACGAGCCTTCGGGGCCATGCGGACCCACTCGAGCTCACGCTCGAGGGTGCGGCGCCGCGCCTCGTTCGACTTCTCCTCGCGGGCGAGGCGCTCCTGCTTCTGCTCCAACCAGGAGGAGTAGTTCCCCTCGAAGGGGATGCCGCGACCCCGGTCAAGCTCGAGGATCCACTTGGCGACATTGTCGAGGAAGTAGCGGTCGTGGGTGATGGCGACCACCGTGCCCGAGTAGTCCTGCAGGAACCGCTCGAGCCAGAACACGCTCTCGGCGTCGAGGTGGTTGGTCGGCTCGTCGAGCAACAACAGGTCGGGTCGGCTGAGCAGCAGACGACACAGCGCGACCCGACGCCGCTCACCACCCGACAGCGTCGTCACATCGGCATCGTCAGGAGGGCATCGCAGCGCGTCCATCGCGATCTCGACATTGCGATCCAGACTCCACGCGTCGGTGGCGGCGATCCGATCCTCGAGGCTCGCCTGCTCCTTGCCGATCTTGTCGTAGTCGGCGTCGGGATCGGCCCACATGGCCATGACCTCGTTGTAGCGATCGATAATCGACTGGACCTCGGCCACCCCGTCCATAACGTTCCCGCGCACATCCTTCGATGGGTCGAGTTCGGGCTCCTGAGCGAGGTAGCCGACGGTGAAACCGGGGGTGAGGCGCGCCTCACCCGAATAGCCGTCGTCGAGACCGGCCATGAGCGACTCGCACACTCGTCGCTCGGAGTGGGGCAGTTTCGACAGGTCGAGATCGGCCGGGAGAAGGATCGCCATACCCGCATTGTCCCAGGTACGAGGACCCTCCGAGATCCCGTGCAACACCCCCTCGTCATAGTGGGCGCATGAACGGAGACATGAAGCACCGACGAGCGTGGGATCACGGGTGGGGAGGCCCTCGACGGCAACCCCGGAAACAGTGTGACCTCAGGGGGCAGGTCCTGTCACAGACCTGACCCCATCGTCCGTTTCACCCTTCTCCGTCCTATGAGACGCCGACCAAAGGAGACCATCGCCAACACGCAGCCGAACCACCGTCCGACCGAATTCATCGTCCACAAGGAGGACCCCGCTATGACCATTGCCCCTGCTTCTTCGTACCCGGCTTGGGAAGTCGAGCGCTACATCGGGGAGGTGATGGCCGAGGCCACACGTGTGCTCGTTCGCAAGCATGCAGCCTTCGATGTCGACGACATCCTCGGTGAGATTCTGGCCAAGCTGGCCACTCGCATCGCCGACACCATGGATCGCTACCCCAATCCCGTGGTGTACGCCCATGCGGTGTGCGGCAATCAGGCGATCGACTTCGTACGAGCGCAGAACGCGCAGCGTGGTGCCGGTGCTCGCAATCGTCGCAAGGTCGTGTCGGGCGACGCCCAACTCGAAGACTCCGACTCCACCGTCTTCGACGGGCTGGTCGCCCGTGAAGAACTGCTCGAAGATCGTGTTCTCGATCGTCTCGAAACGGCGTATCGGGAGGCCGAGATCGCCCTCGGAATTCCGTCCGACGAGTGGGAAGCTCTCCGCCTCACGGACATGCTCGGTTACTCCGACGCTCAAGCAGCCGAGATCCTCGGAATCGCACGCGAGACGGTCAACCGACGCAAGAATCGTGCCCGGAAGCGCTGTCAGGAGCTGCTGTCATGAATGTTGCATCAGTCGAGGCCCGTCTTCGTTATCGC
>RFQQ01000070.1 GCA_009924875.1 Actinomycetota bacterium
CCCCGGCCGCGGCCGGGGTGTTCGCATGTCCCGCCGCTGTCGCACGAGAGTCGGAATCTCAGCCGATCCAGCCGAGGACGTCGACGAGCACGTGACCCGAGCCCGTGGTGTCGTTGCCGGTGGAGAGGAACACCTGAAGTGTCCCATCGGGGCCGAGCCCGACGATCGCCATGTTCGGCACCACCTCGCCGGCACGCCAGTTCAGATTGGACACGGTCGGCTGCGCCGCGCCGGTTGGCCACACCGAGAGATAGCCGGCCGCCGACGGTGAGACGACCGTGATGTTCACGTGCGCTCCCGTCGCTCCTGCCGGCACGCTCTCGACACCGCCGATTCTGATGGTCCGTGTCTCACCATGGCGCATGGCGCCGGCGGCCGTCCCGCGGCCGGTCCGGGTATCGAACACTCTCACTGGATCAACGGCGGTGGTCATGCCGCCCGATCCGAAGTAGCCGAGCACATCGACGAGCAGATGCGTGGAGGTGCCGGCCGCTAGCAAGTCGATTGCTCCTGCCGCTCCCACCTCGACGACCACGAGGTTCGGTCGGGTCACCCCGCGGCGCAGGTTGAGGTTCGACGCGTTCGGCGCTGCTGAGCCGGCGGGGAACACCGTGACATACCCCGAGCCAACGGGATCGGCTGCGGTCACGTTCAACACCACCGACCGCGCATCCGCGGGCACCCCCGCGACCCCGGCCACGGCGACGCGACGGACCTCCCCAGAGGAGAACGCTCCTCCCGCGAGGCGCGAGTCGAGCAGTCGGGCAGGGGTGACTCCAGAGAACCCGACACCGTCCGCGTTGGTGCCGTAGCCGAACCATCCGGCTACATCGGCGATGAGGTGGGTCGACCCCTCGGAGAGGTGGAACCGGATCGCTCCGCCGGCGCCGACTCGGGCGAGGACCATGTTGGGCGCGGTTACGCCTCTCGACAGATTGAGGTTCGACGCGCTCGGCCATGCCCCGTAGTCGGACTGGTCGTCGAAGACGTTCCCTCGGCCAGCGGGACGCGGACCGACCGTCAAGTAACCGTTGGCGGTCGGTTCGACGGCGGTCAGATTGAGCAGCACCGCCGAGACACCTGACGCCGGAACCCCGCCCACTCCGGTGACGACCAGATCGTGGTTGCGGCGCTGATCGAGACGGATCTCTGGGTTAGTCGTCGCGGCAGAGCCGTCGCCGGCCCGCACCGCTCCGTTCGGGATGCCGAGGCCGATTCGGGTGTCGAGCACACGCGTCGGCGCCGTCGGATGGAAGGCGCCGACCGGAGGTGTCACCTCGGACGCTCCGGCCATCACCACACAGCGATCCAGGCCGAAGCAGGGTGCGCCGAGATCGATATCGGGGACCGAACCGGGAGCCAGATCGTCGAACCCCTGAATACGGCGGCCGGTCGAGTTGTCGGTCACGAAGATCGTGTAGCGCCCCGGCCAGCCGATCGCCGTCGACCAGGAATCGCCGGTGGTGGTCAGCGTCCCGAAGGCACCGAAGCTCGTGCCTTGCGCGTTCGTTGGCACCGGCGCGCAGGTCTCGTGCCATGAGCATGGGATCTGGAAGGCGTCGATGCTCACCCGTCCGTTTGAGATCGGTCCGTCGGCGATGACGGATCCGACAACCGGGAACCCTCCCCAGGCGTCACCGGGTGTGGCGAGATGCACCGGGCCAAGATCGGTCGGAAGTCCGTCGGCGGTTCGCTCGACCTGGATGGCGATGCCTCCGTGATTTTCGTCGAAGGGGTCGTAGACCTCCCAGTAGCAGTCCTGCTCCGGATCATCTCCTGAGCAGCCGTCAGCGTCGTGCGGGTAGAACTCGATGCGAACAATGGCGGCCGCTGGGTCGAAGAGCGGGCCGGCGTGATACCCGGTCGGTCGGCCGTAGTTCCGCGAGGACGTGTCGGTCTCCCAGGTGAACCAGCGCCCCGAGGAGTCCCACCTCATGTAGACGTCGTATCCAAACGGGGAGTCGGACCAGTCGCCGGTGTACGTCCACTCGACGCCGAGCGAGCCGATCGTGCCGACCGGATCGAAGTCAAGGGAGAAGGCGGCGAGCGCCGCCGCCGCCAACGATCCCTCCGACGGCTCCTCAGCGGTGGTGGAGGCATCAACGGGAAGCGTTGTGGCGCCGATCCCGATGAGGCCGGCCGCGAGGAAGGCCGCGAGCCTCACCATTCGGCCGCGACCGCGACCCGTGGCGAGGAGAAGGTCATGACGCCGTCATCGACCGGCTGTTGCACGAGCGCGCGGCGATCGGCCGCGTATCGCTGCGGGTTCGTCCACGGTTCGCGATCGCCCTGCTTGGGGAGCGCTGGAATCATCCGTTGCAGGTAGCCCGCCGAGAAGTCATCGATCCATGGGCGCAGCGTCATTCCGGCGTCCTCGGGGCGTCGCCGCGGTGTCGCCTGAACATGACCGCTATCACGGAGGTGGTTGAGGAGCCGACACACGTACGTCGACACCAGATCGGCCCGCAGTGTCCACGAGGCGTTGACGTAGCCGAAGGTCGACACGAGATTCGGCACATCGGAGTAGGCCACCCCTCGATAGGTGAGGGTTGAGGAGAAGTCGACCTCGACCCCGTCGACGGCCACCTCCATCTCGCCGAGGTTCACCAACTCGAGGCCGGTCGCCGTGACGATCACGTCAGCGGTGAGCTCCCGGCCGTCGGTGAGCGCGACACCCTCGCGGGTGAATCGGTCGATCGTCGCGGTGACCACCCGAGCCCGACCCGAGCGGACCGCGGTGAAGAAATCGCCGTTGGGCACGAGACAGAGCCGCTGATCCCACGGGTCGTAACTCGGGGTGTAGTCGGTCTCGATGTCGTGCCCCGGTCCAAGTGCTGCTCGGACACCGTCGAGGAGACGCCGCCGAATCAGATCGGGATCGGTGCGGGTTTTGCGGTAGACGAACTGCTGCTGGAAGACGTTCTTGCGTCGAACGATCCGGTACGCGAGCCGATCGGGAAGGAAGCGGCGCAGCCCGAGAGCGATCCGGTCGGTGTCGGGTCTCGCGACCATGTAGGTCGGCGAGCGCTGGAGCATTGTCACCTCGGCCCCCAACTCGGCCAGTGCCGGAACGAGCGTCACCGCGGTTGCCCCGGAACCGATGACGACGACCTGGCGCCCCTCGACGTCGAGGTCGTCTGGCCAGTCTTGAGGGTGCACGGTCAGCCCCTCGAACTCGTCGCGTCCGGCGAAGTCGGGGGTGTGGCCCGCCCGATACGAGTAGTACCCGGCGCAGACGAAGAGGAACGAGCAGGTCGTCACCACGGGGCCATCGGGAGTGGTGACCGACAGGGTCCACCGTGCGTCCTCGCTCGACCACTCCGCGCGCCGAACCGAGTGCTGGAAGCGGATGTGTCGCGCGATGTCGTACTCCTCGACCGTCTCGCGGAGATAGCTCATGATGGAGGCCGCATCGGCGATCGACTTGTCCGCCGTCCACGGCTTGAACGAGTACCCGAGGGTGTGCATGTCGCTGTCGGAGCGCACGCCGGGATAGCGAAAGAGACTCCACGTTCCGCCGATATCGGCGCGTCCCTCAAGGATCGTGAACGAGCGATCCGGGCAGAGCGTGCTCAGGTGGTAGGCCGCGCCAATCCCCGAGATGCCCGCGCCGATGATGACGACGTCATGGTCGACAGCGGCGGACGACATGTCATGACACTACTTTCGGTAGCGAGGCGCGTACCCCGATCAATTCGGATCACTTGGTTGCGCAGGAGGGGACAAGACGATGTCGGGATCCGATGCGACGATGCAGTACACGCGACTCGGTTCGACCGGGATGGAGGTGTCGCGGATCTGTCTCGGGTGTATGAGCTACGGGGAGCCCGGTCGAGGCACCCACCCGTGGTCGCTTGA
>RFQQ01000008.1 GCA_009924875.1 Actinomycetota bacterium
GTCGAGAGTGGCAGACTCTCCCGATGACCCCGATCGGAGGAGCGCTCGATCAGCGCCACCCGGTGGCCGACGGCGCGATGGATGCCCTCGGGCGGCTCCGGCGATCGGTCGCCAGTCTCGATTCGGTGGTGGTCGCCTTCAGTGGGGGAGCGGACTCGGCGCTCCTCGCGGCCGTGTGTCACGAAGAGCTCGGAGCACGAGCGCTCGCGGTCACCGCGGTTTCACCGTCTCTGGCGGCGAGCGAACTCGCTGACTGCGAGCGACTTACCAGGGACTGGGGCATGCGGTGGGAGCGCGTCCTCACCGACGAGATGGAGTCGGCCGCGTATCGCCGGAACGATCCAGACCGATGTTTCCACTGCAAGACCGCGCTGATGGATGCCGTCGAGCCGTTGGCCGAGCGGTTGGGCGCAGTCGTCGCGCTCGGCGTCAATGTCGACGATCTCACGGATCACCGTCCGGGCCAGCAGGCCGCCCGTGAGCGCGGAGCGGTTTTCCCCCTCGTGGAGGCGGGCCTCACCAAGGCGGACGTTCGGGCGTGCTCGCGTCTGATCGGGCTCGATACTTGGGACAAGCCCGCGGCGGCGTGTCTGGCGAGCCGCGTTCCACATGGCACCGAGGTATCGGTTGAGTTGCTGTCGCGCATCGAGCGGGCCGAGGCGGCCCTGATCGAGCTCGGAGCCGGTGACCTTCGCGTACGTCATCACGGGGATGTCGCGCGGATCGAGGTCCCGACTAACGCGTTCGAGCGAGTGGTCGCCGATCGTGAGCGCATCGTCAACGCGCTCCGGTCGCTCGGATATCGATTCGTCACCCTCGACTTGGAGGGGTTCCGCTCGGGGAGCCTGAATCCCCCGGAGCTCGCCGGGTGAGCGGTGATCATCGGTCTCGGCGCGCCCGACTTCGGCGCCGACTGATCTCGATCACGGGGCTCGTCGTCGTGGCGGTGCTCGCCACCGCCCTCGTCCCCGCGACCCTGCCGATCCTCACACTCGTCGACGTGGCGCGCGGCCGTCGACGCCTCCCGCTCGCGCGCCTCAATCTCTTCGGGATTTGGTGGTGCTGGATCGAGGTGATCGGCTTGTTGTCCGCACTCCTGCTGTGGGCGGTCGGACGGGCCGAGGACGCCGATCCGCACTATCGCCTCATGGCCTGGTGGGCGGGAGCGCTGATGTGGGGCATGGGTACGGCGCTTGGGCGTCGTCCCGAGGTGCAGGGTCTCGATGGACTGGCAACTGGACGGGCCATCGTCTTGTCGCGTCACGCCAGCCTGGCTGACTCGTTGCTGTCGGCTTGGTCGATCGCGACCACGGCCCGTCTACGTCCAAGGTACGTGTTGAAGCGAGAGTTGCTTTGGGACCCGTGCCTCGACGTCGTCGGCCTCCGAATCCCCAACCACTTCCTCGCTCGAGCGCTCGATGACAACTCGGCTGAGTTGGATGCCTTACGCGCGCTCGCGACCGGACTCGGCGAGCGCGATGTCGTGGTGATCTTCGCTGAGGGAACTCGAGCGAATCCGGTGAAGCGCGCCCGCGCGCTCGAGCGGATCGCCGAACGTTCACCTGATCGAGCGGCCCGCATGTCGGCGCTTCGACACCTCCTGCCGCCGCGGCCGGCGGGCAGCGTCACCTTGGTCGAGGCGGATCCAACGAACGACCTCGTGAGCGCTTGGCACGTCGGCTTCGAGGGCATGGACACCTTCGGAGGAATCATCTCCGTGCTCAGCACAGGTGTGCCCGCGTTCCGGTTCGTTGTCACCCGTCACGATCGGGGATCCGTTCCCTCCGGAGCGGGCTTCGCGGACTGGCTCGACACGCGATGGCTGGAGATGGACGCCGAGGTCGACGATGCGCTACGACAGGAGAATGCTGATGAGTGAACCCATGCTGGCCCTCTCAACCGGTGGAGCTCTGGGAGGAGCCGCGCTGGCGGTCGCTGTGCTCATGATCGGCACCTGGCTGGTCAGCCTCGCGCTCACGAACGCCTCGATCGTGGACATCACCTGGGGACTTGGCTTCGTCGTGGTCGCCTGGGTGAGCGCCCTGCGAAGTGAGGGTTCGGCCGGTCCGGCCTCGCTCATCGTCGCGATGATCACGCTGTGGGGCGTACGACTCGGCGCATACCTTTTCTGGCGCAACCATGGCAAGGGAGAGGACTACCGATACGTCGCGATGCGCCGTCACTGGGGGAAGCGGTTCTGGATAATCAGCCTCGGCACGGTGTTCGGGCTCCAGGGAGTGCTCATGTGGGTTGTGTCGCTTCCCGTTCAGGTGGCTCATGTCGGGGACTACCGGGACAGCGCCCTCTCCTCGGCACTGGTGGTCATCGGCGCCGCGCTGTATGTGCTCGGCCTCGGCTTCGAGGTCATCGGCGACCTGCAACTGGCCCGGTTCAAGGCGAACCCCGCGAACGACGGCAAGGTCATGCGCGTCGGCCTCTGGCGCTTCACGCGGCACCCCAACTATTTCGGCGACGCCTGTGTCTGGTGGGGTGTGGGGCTCGTCGCGCTCTCGGTCACCGGCACCTGGTGGGCCCTCATCGGTCCGTTGGTGATGAATGTCCTTCTCGTGCGGGTCTCGGGTGTCGCGCTCCTCGAGCGTTCGCTCCGCAAGCGCAAGCCCGACCACGAGGAGTACGTCCGCACCACGAGCGCTTTCGTGCCTCGCCCTCCACGCGGCTGAGTTCCAGTCGGGCGCATGACGCCCGCGCTACCTAGAGTCGACGCCATGAAGCTGTCGATGATGATCAATTACTCGGGCGACTTCCACGCTGATGTGAAGCAGGTGCAGGCACTCGAGTCCGCGGGCCTCGATCTCGTGTGGGTGCCCGAGGCGTACAGCTTCGACGCGGTCAGCCTCATGGGGTATTTGGCGGCGAGCACCTCCACCATCGGTATCGGCGCTGGCATCCTCAACGTCTACTCGCGAACCGCCAGCTGTATCGCGCAGACTGCTGCGGGCCTTGACTTCGTGAGCGGTGGCCGCTTCACACTCGGGCTTGGAGCCTCTGGACCTCAGGTCATCGAGGGGTTCCACGGCGTGCCGTACGAGAAGCCGATGCCTCGTATCCGCGACTACATCGAGGTCTGTCGGATGGTCTGGCGGCGCGAGCGAGTCGAATACGAGGGCGATGTCGTGACCGTCCCGCTTCCGGCGGGTCAGGGGACTGGTCTGGCCAAGCCCCTCAAGCTCATCAACCACCCGGTCCGCGAGGACATCCCGGTCTATTGGGCCTCGCTCATGGGATTGTCGGTTAAGGCGACCGCGCGTCATGCCGATGGCTGGCTCCCGATCTTCTTCGATCCGGAGCGGTACGACTCGGTGTGGGGGGATGACCTTCGCGCCGGCCTCGCCGACCGGGATCCGAGCCTTCGTCCCCTTGAGATCTCGGCGGGCGGCATGGTGGCCATCGGGGAGGAGTACGCCGATGGCGGTGCCGATGGGATCCTCGATTTCGCCCGACCGAGCGTCGCGCTCTACGTCGGAGGGATGGGCGCGCGCGATAAGAACTTCTACAACACGATCTGTCAGCGCTACGGATACGTCGATGAGGCTCGGGAGATTCAGGACCTCTATCTCGATGGGAAGAAGGCCGAGGCAGCCGCAGCGGTGCCCCGTGAGATGCTCGTCGGCACGAACCTCGTCGGTCCGGCCGGATTCGTGAAGGAGCGGATCGCCGCGTATCGCGACGCGGGTGTCACTCATCTGCAGGTCATGCCGATCGGGCCCGATCCAGTCGCAATCATCGAGCAACTCCGCTCGTTGATCGACTGATGTCCGGCGTCAGCGAGGCTGGCGGGGGAGCCCGAGAACGCGCTCGCCGAGGATGTTTCTCATCACATCGCTCGTGCCACCCATGATCGTGTAACCGGGCGCGTAGACAACGCCCCGAGTGACGTCGTCCCACAGCATGGTGTCGGCGCCGTAGACGGACGCAACGAACTCGGCGACTCTCCACTCGTGCTCGGTGCAGAAGCACTTGGTCGCTGCGGAGAATCCAGCGGGCGCTTGTCCGAGTACCTCGCGGGTTACGAGGATTCTCCCGATCCGGTAGTCGCTCTCAAGGCGGGCGATCCGTTGACGCACCCTTGGGTCCTTCCGATCTGCTCGAGCGAGGGCCAGCTCGTAGATCGCTCGGTTAGAGACCAGCCGGTCGATTCCACCGCGCTCATGCTCGAGTTGGCGCATCGTCTGGGTGAACGCGTTCCCTTCTACGCCGACGAGGTTCGCGGCCGGCACTCGAACATCGGTGTAGAAAACCTCGGCGAAGTGCCGGTTGGTCGTCATGTCCTTGATGGGCCGCACCTCGATGCCCGGGGTGTCCATCGGCACGATGATCTCGCTGATGCCCTTATGCGGTGGCCCATCGGAGGAGGTGCGGCAGATGAGATAGCAGTAGTCGGCGACGGCGCCGAAACTGGTCCAAATCTTTTGGCCGTTGATCACGTAGTCATCGCCGTCGAGCACCGCGTTGGTCTTCAATGAGGCGAGGTCACTGCCGGCGTTCGGCTCCGACATGCCGATGCACCAGGTCGTCTCTCCTGAGAGGATCCCGGGCAGGAACTCCGCCTGTTGGTCAGGGCGGCCGTGGGTGATGAGCGCGGGTCCCATCTGGCGGTCGGCGAACCACATGGCGGCGATCGGCGCACCGGCCGCGATCAGTTCCTCACCGATGATGAGACGGTCGATCGGTGGCCGCCCGCCTCCGCCGAACTCCTTCGGCCAGGTCAGCCCGATCCACCCGAGTTCGCCCAGCGTGCGGGCGAACTCCTTCGAGTAGCCGTTGATCCACGAGTCGAGATGCCAACCGTGTTGGGCGACGGCGTCCTTGGCGACGGCGCGCGCCTGGAGTCGCAGTTCCTCCTGCTCGGGAGTCCAGGCGAAGTCCACGGCTCAGTTGCGAGCGGTCATGGGGAGGTAGTCGCGCGCCTCAGGCCCGACGTACCACTGCCTCGGACGGGAGATCCTCTGGTCGGGATCGGCGAGGAGCTCCTGCCAGTGGGCGAGCCAGCCGGCGGTGCGCGGGATGGCGAAGAGCACAGTGAACATGTCGACCGGGAAACCCATGGCTTGGTAGATCAGACCCGAGTAGAAGTCGACGTTCGGGTAGAGCTTGCGATCGACGAAATAGGGGTCGGCGAGCGCGACTTCCTCGAGTTTCAGGGCGATGTCGAGAAGCGGGTTCTTCCCGGTCACTTCGAACACGTCGTAGGCGGTCTTCTTGATGATCGTGGCGCGCGGGTCGTAGTTCTTGTAGACGCGATGGCCGAAACCCATCAGTCGGCCGTCGCCGGCCTTGACCGCCTCGATGAACGCCGGGACGTTCTCGACCGATCCAATCTCGTCGAGCATCCGGATGACCGCCTCGTTGGCTCCACCGTGGAGGGGGCCGTACAACGCGCTCGCGGCGGCGGCGGCTGAGGAGTAGGGGTCGGCGTGGCTGGACCCGACGACTCGCATGGCCGTGGTGCCGCAGTTCTGCTCGTGGTCGGCGTGGAGGATGAACAGGATGTCCATCGCGCGCTCGAGGACGGGGTCGACCGCGTAGTCGTCACCGACTCTCCACATCATCGAGAGAAAGTTCGCCGGGAACGACAGGTCGTTGTTCGGGTAGTTGAACGGCAGGCCGACGGAGAACCGGTAGCACATCGCCGCGATGGTCGGAGTCTTGGCGATCAGTCGAAGAATCTGCTTCCTGCTCGAGTCCGAGTCGTGGACGTCCTTCGCCCCGTCGTAGAACGTGCCGAGGGCAGCGACGGCCGAGACGAACATGCCCATCGGGTGCGCGTCGTAGTGGAAGCCGTCGACGAAGCGCTTGCGCATGTTCTCGTGGATGAACGTGTGGTGGGTGACATCGTGCGTCCAGGTCGCGAGTTGCTCGCTGGATGGCAGTTCCCCGTGGAAGAGCAGATACGCGACCTCGAGGAAGGTCGAGTGCTCTGCGAGCTGCTCGATCGGATAACCCCGGTAACGCAGGACCCCAGCCTCACCATCGAGGTAGGTGATGGAGGAGCGGCACGACGCCGTCTGCATATAGGCCGGGTCGTAGACGAACAGCGATGGGTCGAGTCCTCGGATCGCACTGGCTGGAAACACACCCCCACGGTCACGGTCTTGCCGGTGCGGTCGTCGGTGATGGTGATGGTCTCTGGCACGGGGGCTTCCTTGGTGTCGAGGGGGTGCAGGGCTTTCTCCCCGCATCGCAAACCTAGTGGCGCCGTCGTTGGCGCTCCAACGGGGAGCGGGCCGATTCGGCGGACGGGCGGGCCGTCAAAGTGGCGTATTGCCGTGACGCCGCCGAACGAGCTGCTCGCGCTTGTCGGCGAGCATGTCGAGGGCGGCCGCGACCTCTCGGCGGGTGTCCGCGGGGTCGATCACGGCGTCGACATATCCGCGCTCAGCCGCTGTCCACGGGTTGAGGAGACGCTCGGAGTAGTCCGCCTCGAATGCCGCGCGCTCCTCATCGGAGGCCCGTCGTTGCAGGATCGCGGCGGCTTGGCCGGCGCCCATGACGGCGAGCTCGGCCCACGGCCAAGCCATGCAAATGTCATTGCCCATCCGCTTGGAGTCCATGACGATGTACGCGCCCCCGTAGCTCTTGCGGAGGATCACGCAGATGCGGGGAACGGTCGCGCGTCCGTACGCGAACACCAGTTGCGCTCCGTGGCGGATCATCCCCTTCCACTCCAGGTCTTTGCCCGGGTAGAAGCCCGGAGTGTCGACCAGGGTGATGATCGGGAGGTTGAAGGCGTCGCAGGTCGCGACGAACCGGGCGGCCTTCTGCGAGGCAGGAATATCGAGGGTCCCGGCGAGGGCAAGTGGTTGGTTGGCGACGACACCGACCGGGCGTCCCGCCACCGTGGCGAACGCGGTGACGATGTTGGCCGCCCATCGTCCACGGACCTCGTTGAGGGAGTCCGCGTCGACCACAGCGTCGATCACCTCGCGAACGTCGTAGCTGCCCGTCGTCGATTCCGGGATGAGTTCGCCCGCCTCCGGGCACAGGCGATCCGGCGCGTCGGTGACGGGCCAGCGCGCCGGTTCGGTGTCGCAGTGGTCCGGGAGGTAATCGAGGAGGTCCCGCACAGCCTGAGCGGCTGCCTCGCGGTCGGCGACGACAGCGCATGGCAGTCCGGCGTGCCGGTCGAGAGCACCCGCGCTACCGAGTTCGTCCTTCGTGACGTCGACTCCGGTGAACTGACGCACCATGACTGGGCCATTGACGAAGGCGTAGGAGCGCTCGGTCATGATGGTGAAGTCGACGAGACCGAGGATGAGCGCGGGGCCCGACACCGCCGGTCCGTCCACGATCGCGAATGTCGGGACGACACCGGAGCACCGGGTCAGGACCCGCGCGACTCGACCCCAGCCGTGGAGCGGCGCGATGCCCTCGGCGATGTCGGCTCCAGCGCTGTTGACGACCATGACGAAGGGGAGGCGCTCTGCGAGTGCCGCCTCAGCGCCGGCGAGCATGACGTCGGTCATCGGGGATCGCAGCGGGGGAGCGATCTCGCTCGCCTCGAACTCCACCCAGACGACCCGTCGCCCGGCGAGGTTTCGGATGACCGCGCGGACCGGTCCCGGAACTCCTGCGGCGAGATCGACGTCGGGCACCTCGGTTCCGCTCATCGGCGTCTCTCGCGTCTCGGGCACCGCCTGAGACTAGAGCCTCAGGGGTTCGGGGAGGGGAGCCGCTCGACGCCGATTTCGAGGTGGATACCCGGTTGATCGGCAGCATGGGCGGCGACAACGATCCTCAGGGCGGCGTGAACCGCGTTGGTCGCAGCGCTCGGGTTGGGTCGGCGGCGATGCGCCCAGGCCACGACTCGGCGGGGGAGGTCCTCCACGCCGATTCGATCGACGCCGTGTCCGAGGTCGCGGGCCGCGGTAGCGGGCACGATCGCCGGACCGTGGCCCGCGAGGGCCAATGTGGTCAGCAGCCGGACACCATCGATCTCCGCTGCTGGACGCAGCATGGTTCCGCTGGCGGCGGCCGCGCGGTCGATGATTCGGCGGAGCGCCGCGCCTTTCGGCGGCAGAAGCAATGGGGTGTCGCGGAGATCGCTGAGCGTCACCCCGGTGGATCTCTGCATGCGATGGCCGCGGGGGACGAGGAGGAGCAGTTCCTCGGAGAACAGCGGTTCGGCGGTGAGGTCGGGCTCCTCGACCGGAAGATGGATCACCGCGGCGTTCAACAGGCTGGTCACCACGTTCGGCACGAGGGCCGAGGTGCTTCCCTCGCTCAGGACGGTGTGGACATGGGGGTGGAGGCGGGCCATCTCCTCCATCAGGCCCGGCGCGAGCCACTCAGCCGCGGTGCCGATCATCCCGACTCGGGCTTCCCCGGCGACCTCGGAGTCCAGGGAGGCGATATCGGAGGCGATGTCGTCGAGTTCGTTCAGAATTCTGCGAGCGCGTTCAAGGACCCGCTCGCCCTCGTCGGTCAGACGACCCGCGGACCGGTCGATGAGGGTGACACCGAGCTCTCGCTCGAGCTTGCCAATGTGGCCCGAAACGTTGGACTGCACGGTGAAAAGGGCTCGGGCGGCGGCGGAGAAGCTGCCGTGGTCGGCGATCGCGACGAGGGCGGAGAGTTGCCGAAGATCCATCTCAGAAAACGATACCGGCTATCTCCAAGTTCAACTTGCGCGATGCACGACCACACGTGCATACTTTCACAAGCAAGACGACGCGAGTACACCCCCCATGTACCGCTCGGGGAAGCAGGGGTTCGCCGCTGACTTCCAGGTTGAGACGCCCCGATCCCCCATCGGGGCGTTTCCCGTATCGGGAAGCACAAGTCTGCGGGTGAGTCCTGGCTCAGGGGTCGCGCGGGGCGTCGTTTGAGAGTGCCTCACCATCGAAGCGGTCGATGGTGGCGAACGAGGTAACCGGTCGGCGACTGAGCCTCGAGATGCGGCGCTCCGGTTCACCGAGGAACAGCAGGGCGGCGAGGGCGTGGTGCTCGGGGAGGGCCAACACATCGGCGACCGATCGCTCAACCCGCGTCACGAAGGTCGTGAGCACACCGCCGAGTCCTCGTTGGGACGCGGCGAGGAGAATGCTCCAGCAGAAGGGGTAGATCGATGCGCCTGCCGCAAGCGGAAGGCGTTCCGCCTGCGCGTCCATCGCGGCGATCGCGCGCAGGTCGGCCGCGACAGCGAGCACCACCGGCACGCGTTCGACCTGGTCGATGAGCGGATTCGGACGATCGCGCTCGACTCGCTCCGGCGCCTCGCCATCGACCACGTTGAAGGGCACCCGCCCGTCCTCGGTGATCGCGACGTAGTCATCCCAGACAGGTCGCGTCGCCTCGACCACCTGCGAGCGCACGTCGGGATCGCGCAGAGCGACGACCC
Source organism: Actinomycetota bacterium (assembly GCA_009924875.1). Classification (GTDB taxonomy): domain Bacteria; phylum Actinomycetota; class Acidimicrobiia; order Acidimicrobiales; family Ilumatobacteraceae; genus Casp-actino5. Next base: position 9,359 of record RFQQ01000008.1, read on the forward strand.
GCCATGGCTGCCGATTTCCTCCTGAGGGAGCGAAACGAGCGTCGTCAAGGATGTCGTGCAACTCGGCGTCGGAAATCGACCGTCCAGTGAAGGTCCGCGAGGCGCCGGTGGACCGCAGCAGGTCGTCAGGCGCCACCCGAGGAGACCCGTTCCCGCACGATGTTGAGCGCTGATCCCGCGACGAACCACTCCACCTGCTCGGGACTGAACGTGTGCGATGCCCGGAACTCCTCGGAAGATCCGTCAGGGCGCTCGATGCGGCAGGTGACCTCACTGCCCGGGACGGGCGGCAGTCCGAGAACGCTGATCCGGTCCTGTTCACCGATGCGGTCGTAGGTGTCCGGATCCACGAAGGTGAGCGGCACCATCCCTTGCTTCTTCAGGTTGGTCTCGTGGATTCGGGCGAAAGAACGGGCCAGAACAACGACCCCGTTGCGGAAGCGCGGTTCCATCGCAGCGTGCTCGCGAGAGGAGCCCTCTCCGTAGTTGCGATCGCCGATCGCGACCCAACGGATGCCGGCCTCGTGATAGCGGCGGGCGATCTCCGGGTAGGCGCGCCGACCGTCATCGGTGATGTCGAGTCCGATGCCGACCTCGCCGTCGAAGTCGTTCACGGCGCCGGCGAAGAGGTTGCCCGAGATGTTCTCGAGATGCCCCCGGTACTTGAGCCAGGGCCCAGCTGCCGAGATGTGATCGGTGGTGCACTTACCTCGCGCCTTCATCAACACCGGCAGCGACTCGTAGTCGCCGCCGTCCCACGCGGGGAAGGGCTCGAGAAGTTGCAGGCGGTCGCTCGTCGGGGACACCTCAACAAAAACCGAGCTCCGGTCTGCCGGTGGCGGGGTGAAGGTGTCCTCGCCCGGGTCGTACCCCGCGGCTGGGAGCACCTCGCCGACCGGCGCGTCGAGTCGAACCTCGGTGCCGTCTGGAGCGGTGATCGTGTCGGTGACCGGATCGAAGTCGAGTCGACCGGACAGCGCGATCGCCATCACCGTGTCGGGCGACGTCACGAACGAGAGTGTGTTCGGAGATCCGTCGTTCCGCTTCGGGAAGTTCCGGTTGAAGGAGTTCACGATCGTGTTCGGCTGGCCGGTCGTCGACTCGGGACGGCTCCACTGGCCGATACAGGGACCGCAGGCGTTCGCGAGCACCGTCGCCCCGACGGCCTCGAGGTCGGCGAGGATGCCGTCCCGCTCGATCGTGGCTCGGGTTTGCTCGGAGCCCGGGGTGATCAACAGCTCGGTGCGCGCGGTCAGACCATGCGCGGCCGCCTGACGCGCGATCGCCGCAGCCCGGGTGAGGTCCTCGTAGGACGAGTTCGTGCATGACCCGATGAGCGCTGCGGAAACTTCCAGCGGCCAGTCGTGCTCCGCCGCCGCAGCGCCAACACCCTCGGCGCCGATTCGGTGGGCGCGGTCAGGGGAGTGGGGGCCGTTGATGAGGGGACGGAGTGAGTCGAGGTCGATCTCGACGAGTTCGTCGTAGTGCGCCCCGTCATCGGCTCGGAGGTGATTCGCGACCCGGTCGGCGGCGTCGGCGATACCGGCGCGGCCGGTCGCGCGGAGGTAGTCCGCCATCTGCGAGTCGTACCCGAACAGCGAGGTCGTCGCCCCGATCTCCGCTCCCATGTTGCAGATCGTCGCCTTGCCGGTGGCCGAGATCGAATCGGCACCCGGTCCGTGGTACTCCACGATCGCGCCCGTGCCTCCCTCGACGGTAAGACGACGAGCAACCTCGAGGATCACATCCTTCGGAGACGACCACCCGCTGAGCGTTCCGGTGAGGCGCACACCAATCACCTTCGGCCAACGGACGTTCCACGGGAAGCCGGTCATCACGTCAACCGCGTCGGCACCGCCGACACCGATGGCGACCATGCCGAGACCGCCGGCGTTCGGCGTGTGGCTATCGGTGCCGATCATCATCCCGCCCGGGAAGGCGTAGTTCTCCAGGACGACCTGGTGGATGATGCCCGAACCCGGACCCCAGAACCCGAGGCCGTACTTGGCCGAGACGGTGCGAAGGAAGTCGTAGACCTCGCGGTTGGTGTCGACCGCGACACCGAGATCGATCGACGCCCCCACCTTGGCCTGGATCAGATGGTCGCAGTGCACCGTCGACGGGACCGCCGCCTCGGGCAGACCGGCCGTCATGAACTGCAACAGCGCCATCTGGGCGGTGGCATCCTGCATTGCGACGCGATCGGGATGGAAGTCGGCGTACGAGACACCCCGCTCCAGGTCCTGACCCTCCGGATCGGCCAGATGGTTGACGAGAATCTTCTCGGCGAGGGTCAACGGTCGGCCGAGTCTGCGTGACGCGATCGACACGCGCTCGGGGAGGGTTGAGTAGACGCGCTCGACGAGTTCGACGGGGGTGGAGGAGCTGACGGCCATGGCGTCCACTATACGAAGCAGCCCCTCAGGGTGAGCAGGCCGTCACTGCGGTGTGGAACGTCGACTCAGGCCCCCGAGTCGCCCCAGGTGTTCCAGTGGGTGAGGTCGCCAGCGGGAAGTCTGGACGCCGCGCGGAAGTCGGTGCCCTTCGTGTACGCGATCGGGAACAGCCCACCCTGGCTATATCGGTCAAATGGGATGCCAAGGAGCTCAGCCGCCGCTTCCTCCCCGCCGTTGATCAGGTGGAGCGTGGTCCAGGCTGAACCCATACCGCGTTCGCGCAGGGCGAGCATGAAGCTCCACACAGCGGGCAGAAGCGATCCCCAGAACGCGGCGGATGATCCCGAGGTCTCGGGCTTTCCTTCGATGCAGGGGATCATGAGCAATGGAGACCGCGCGAAGTGATCGGCGAGATACTGCGCTGAGTCGACCACCCGATCCGCGGCCTGAGCGCGAGGGTCGTCATCGGCGTAGGACGGTCTCGGGAGATTGCGGTAGAGCGAGAAGTTCTCTGAGTAGATGCGGGCGAGCTCGTCCTTCTTGGACTGGTCGTCGATGAACACCCACTGCCAGCCTTGACGGTTGGAGCCGGTCGGCGCTTGGAGCGCGATGTCGAGCGCCTCCATCACCGAACGCCGATCGATCGGACGGTCGAAATCGAGACGCTTTCGCACACTCCGAGTGGTCGTCAGCACCTCATCGGCGCTCAATCCGAGGGTGCTCGGGCCATCAGGGGGCGAATCTGGGGTGGTGCTCATCGTCGGAGCATCGCAGATCACGCACCGCGTGCCACGGTCGCTGGTCGCTCGGACGGGTCTGTCAGACTCGCGGGATGAGCAACGAGATCGAGACCAGCGACCCAGAGCGCGTCTCCCTTCGCATCGAGTCCGGTGTCGCTGTGGTGCGGTTCGAGCGCGCCGACAAGCGCAACGCCCTCGACGGGCGCCAGTTCCTCGCGATCGCCGCCGTCGGCGAGCAGTTGAAGGCGCGATCGGATGTGCGGGTGGTGGTCCTCACGGGAGCGGGGGCCTCCTTCTGCGCCGGGCTCGACTTCTCAGGATTCGCGACGATGCTCGAGGCAGGAGCGGACACGACCGGAGCGGACGGCTCTCCTGGTCGACTCACGGAATCAGGGCTGACCCACCTCGGTCAGCAGATCTGCTGGGTGTGGCAGGAACTCGCCGTTCCAGTGATCGCTGCCATGCACGGTCACGCGCTCGGTGGGGGGCTTCAGATCGCGCTCGGTGCTGACATCCGCATCGCGCACCCTGGTACCCAGCTCTCGGTTCGGGAGATCCACTGGGGGATCATCCCGGACATGACCGGCACCCTCATGCTCGATCGTCTCGTTCGGCCCGACATCGCGCGCGAGTTGACGTTCACGGGCCGGATCCTCGATGCCGCGGAGGGATTCCAACTCGGTCTCGTCACCCGCCTCAGCGAGGACCCGCTCACCGAGGCGATGTCGGTCGCCGGTGAGATCGCCTCCCGGAATCCGGAGGCCGTGCGCGCGGCGAAGCGGCTGCTCACCACAACGGCTCACGCCGGGTTCGCCGAGCAGTTCGCCGCCGAGCGTCGTGAGATCTCCGCCCTCATCGGCCGACCCAATCAGGTCGAGGCGATCACCTCGAACCTCGAGTCGCGCCCGCCGGTCTTCAGCGACTGAGCAGCATCGCGTCTCCGCGGTGTCCCGCGGGCCTCGCGCGACTAGAGTACGTCGCCTGGGCCAACGTCGTCCCAGCGCCAACCCCCTACTTGGAGCGCTTCATGACGACCCGACCCGTTCGAGAAAGTTCAGCCCGTCGTGGCCTGTACGACCCCCGATTCGAGCACGACTCCTGTGGGGTGTCCTTCGTGGCCGATATCAAGGGTCGCGCCAGCCACGAACTGGTGCTGACCGGGCTTCGCGCGCTCACCAACCTCGAGCACCGCGGCGCCACCGGAGCCGAGCCCGACACCGGTGACGGGGCAGGGATCCTCATTCAGGTGCCCGACCGCCTTCTGCGCGGCGTGATCGGACCGCACCTCCCCGCTGTTGGCGAGTACGCCGTCGGGATGGCGTTCCTGCCGACAGACCACGACACGGCGGAGCGAGCGAGAGCCGAGATCGGCCGCATCATGGAATCCGAGGGCCTCAGCGTCGTCGCTTGGCGCGAGGTTCCCACCGACCCGTCCACCCTCGGCGCGACCGCGCGGGCCGCCATGCCGCGATTCGAGCAATTGGTTGTGACCCCGGGGGATGGCCGCCGTGGTGTCGAGGTGGACCGGCTCGCCTTCGTCGCCCGCAAACGGGTGGAGCATGAGCTGAGCGGTGAGCTGGCTACCTATTTCCCGTCACTCTCCTCCCGCACGCTCGTCTACAAGGGCATGCTCACCACACCGCAGCTGAGCGCCTTCTACCCCGATCTCACCGATGAGAGGACGGAGAGCGCGCTCTTGCTCGTGCACTCGCGGTTCTCCACGAACACCTTCCCCTCCTGGCCCCTTGCGCATCCGTACCGGTATGTCGCGCACAACGGCGAGATCAACACCGTCCAGGGCAACCAGAACTGGATGCGGGCCCGAGAGGCCATGGCGGCCTCTCCGAACCTTCCCCACCTCGATCGCGCTTTCCCGATTTGCACTCCTGGCGCCAGTGACACCGCCCGCTTCGACGAGGTGCTGGAACTGCTTCATCTTGCCGGCCGGCCGCTCCACCACGCCGTGCTGATGATGATCCCCGAGGCGTGGGAGAACAACGACGCAATGGACCGGGAGCGTCGCGACTTCTACCGGTTCCACTCCTCGCTCATGGAGCCCTGGGACGGGCCCGCGAGTGTCACCTTCACCGACGGCGAGGTGATCGGGGCCGTGCTCGATCGCAACGGGCTTCGTCCGAGCCGGTACTGGGTGACCGACGACGATCTGGTGGTCATGGCCTCGGAGGTCGGCGTGATCGACATCGATCCCGCCAAGGTGGTCATGAAGGGCCGCCTCCAGCCGGGAAAGATGTTCCTCATCGACACGCGACGCGGTCGCATCATCGACGACGAGGAGATCAAGTCCGAGCTCGCCGCCGAGCGTCCCTACGGCGCCTGGCTCACCGAGGGGCTCGTCGAGTTCGACGACCTCCCTGACCGCGAGCACGTCGTGTTCAGTCACGAGAGCGTCCTCCGTCGACAGCAAATGTTCGGGTATAGCCATGAGGAGCTGAAACTGATCCTTGCTCCGATGGCGACCGCCGGAGCCGAACCGATCGGTTCGATGGGGACCGACACCCCGCTCGCGGTGCTCTCCGAGCGTCCGAGGCTGATCTTCGACTACTTCAAGCAACTCTTCGCTCAGGTCACCAACCCACCGCTCGATGCGATCCGCGAGGAGGTCGTCACGGCGGTCTCCGCGACGATCGGACCCGAGGCCAACCTCCTTGAGCCGGGCCCGGATTCCTGCCGCCAGCTCGCGTTGCCGTTCCCGATCATCGACAACGACGAACTGGCGAAGATCATCCACGCGGACGACGACGGAGACCACCCCGGACTGCGCGCACACGTCGTCAGCGGGCTCTACGAGGTCGCCGGAGGGGGCAGCGCGCTCGGGCGTCGCCTCGAGGAGATCTTCACCGAGGTGAGCGAAGCGATCGACACTGGGGCGAGGGTTATCGTCCTGTCGGACCGCAACGCCGACGTGACGAAGGCGCCTATCCCGTCGCTCCTGCTCACATCCGCCGTCCATCATCACCTGGTCCGCACCCGTCAACGCACGATGGCGGGTCTGGTCGTGGAGGCCGGGGACGCGAGGGAAGTGCATCACATGGCGCTGCTCATCGGCTACGGCGCAGGGGCCATCAACCCGTACCTCGCGTTCGAGTCGATCGAGGACATGATCGCCGAGGGGCTCCACGGCCTCGGTGGCGTCGACCCGCGCGTAGCGGTCAAGAACTACATCAAGGCCTGTGGCAAGGGCGTGCTCAAGGTCATGTCGAAGATGGGGGTCTCGACCGTTGCGTCATACACCGGCGCGCAGATCTTCGAGGCGATCGGACTGGCGGACGACCTGGTCGAGCGGTACTTCACCGGCACGGTGAGCCGCCTTGGAGGTATCGGGCTCGACCAGATCGCGACGGCCATCGAGATGCGCCATGCCGTGGCCAATCCGAAGCGACCCGAGGAGCGCGCCCACCGGCGCCTCGAGGTCGGTGGCGAGTACCAGTGGCGTCGGGAGGGGGAACACCACCTCTTCAACCCGGAGACGGTGTACCGGCTCCAGCACGCGACCCGTTCGAAGCGCTACGACATCTTCAAGCAGTACACCTCGCTTGTCGACGAGCAGTCCGACCGGCTCGCCACGCTCCGCGGATTAATGAAGTTCGCCGACGATCGAACCCCAGTGCCGATCGAGGAAGTCGAGCCGGCCTCGGAGATCCTGCGCCGGTTCTCGACCGGGGCGATGTCGTACGGCTCGATCTCCGCCGAGGCGCACGAGACCCTCGCTGTCGCGATGAACTCGATCGGAGCGAAGTCGAACACCGGGGAGGGAGGCGAGGACGCGGATCGGCTCCATGACCCGGCGCGTCGATCCTCCATCAAACAGGTCGCCTCGGGACGTTTCGGTGTGACCGCGGAGTACCTCACCAATTCCGACGACATCCAGATCAAGATGGCCCAGGGTGCCAAGCCCGGTGAGGGCGGTCAGCTGCCCGGCCACAAGGTGTACCCGTGGATCGCCCGCACTCGGCACTCGACCCCGGGAGTTGGACTCATCAGCCCGCCCCCTCATCACGACATCTACTCCATCGAGGATCTGAAGCAGCTGATCCACGATCTGAAGAACTCCAACCCGTCAGCCCGAGTGCACGTCAAGCTCGTCGCGGAGATGGGGGTCGGCACCGTCGCGGCGGGTGTCTCGAAGGCCAAGGCGGATGTGGTGCTCATCAGCGGACACGACGGGGGAACGGGCGCGTCGCCGTTGACCTCCCTGAAGCATGCCGGCGGCCCATGGGAACTGGGGCTTGCCGAAACCCAGCAGACGCTTGTGATGAACGGCCTTCGGGATCGAATCGTCGTCCAGACCGACGGTCAGCTGAAGACCGGGCGTGACGTCGTTATCGCCGCTCTCCTCGGGGCGGAGGAGTTCGGGTTCGCCACGGCGCCACTCGTCGTGTCCGGCTGCGTGATGATGCGCGTCTGCCATCTCGATACCTGCCCGGTCGGAATCGCCACGCAGAACCCGGAACTCCGGAGCCGTTTCTCCGGCCGCCCCGAGTTCGTCGTCAACTTCTTCGAGTTCATCGCCGAGGAGGTGCGCGAGCACATGGCCCAACTCGGATTCCGGACGATGGACGAGATGATCGGACGTGTCGAAGCGCTCGACACCCGGCCCGCCATCGACCATTGGAAGGCGTCAGGACTCGATATCTCGCCGATTCTCGCCCCGGCGGACAACCACTACGACCAGGCGCTTCACTGCACGCGCGGACAGGACCACGGCCTCGATGAGGCACTCGATGCCGAGTTGATCGCCGAGGCTCGACAGGCCATCGCCGAGGGCGTGCCGGTCACGATCAGCCGTCAGATCCGCAACGTCAACCGGACGGTTGGCACGCTGCTCGGTCACGAGGTCACCAAGGCGTGGAAGGGCGAGGGTCTTCCCGACGACACGATCCACGTCGACTTCGAGGGTTCCGCTGGTCAAAGTTTCGGGGCGTTCGTGCCACGCGGGATCACCCTCACCCTCGAGGGAGATGCCAATGACTACGTCGGCAAGGGCCTCTCCGGCGGTCGCCTCGTCATCCGGCCACCCCAGAACTCGCGGTTTGTCGCCGAGGAGCAGGTCATCGCGGGCAACGTGATCGGCTATGGCGCAACCTCTGGCGAGATGTTCATCCGCGGTCGAGTCGGAGAACGTTTCTGCGTCCGCAACTCGGGTGCGTCCGCGGTGGTCGAGGGCATCGGCGATCACGGTTGTGAGTACATGACCGGAGGACGCGTCGTCGTGCTCGGTGCGACCGGACGGAACTTCGGTGCTGGGATGTCGGGCGGCATCGCCTACGTCTACGACCCTGACGGATCCTTCGACCGACGGGTCAACCCCGAGATGGTGCAGATCGAGAAACTCGACGACGACGACACCGCGTTCGTCCACGACATCGTCGCTCGCCATGTCGAGCACACCGGATCCGAGATCGGCCGTCGGGTGCTGGCCTCCTGGTCGGTTGAGTCAGGTCGTTTCCGGAAGGTCATGCCGACCGACTACCGCCGTGTGCTCGATGTCATGGAGCAGGCGGGCCGCGATGGTCTTGATGAGCGGGCGACCCTTGACCGAGTGATGGAGGCATCGCGTGGGTGAATCAACGGGATTCCTGAAGTGGGATCGGAAACTTCCTGAGATGCGACCGGTGCCGGTTCGCCTCCGCGACTGGCGTGAGGTGTACGAGGAGTTCCCGGCCGAGGACCTCCGCCTCCAAGCCGGCCGATGCATGGACTGCGGTATTCCGTTCTGCAATAACGGTTGCCCCCTCGGCAACTTGATTCCGGACTGGAACGACCTCGTCTATCGCGAGCACTGGCGCGCCGCCCTCGACCGGCTGCACGCCACGAACAACTTCCCCGAATTCACCGGTCGTCTTTGCCCGGCACCGTGCGAGTCGGCGTGCGTCCTCGGGATCAACCAGCCACCCGTGGCGATCAAGCAGGTCGAGGTTGAGATCATCGACCACGCCTTTGAGCAGGGGTGGGTGACCCCGCAGACTCCATCGGTTCGGACCGGTAAGCGCGTCGCTGTCATCGGTTCCGGTCCGGCCGGTCTCGCCGCAGCCCAGCAACTCACCAGAGCCGGACACGAAGTAGTGGTGCTGGAGCGAGCCGATCGGATCGGAGGACTGCTGCGGTACGGCATTCCGGAGTTCAAGATGGAGAAGCGCCACATCGACCGACGTCTCGAGCAGATGGTCGCTGAGGGCACCGAGTTCCGAACTGGTGCGATCGTTGGCGAGAACATCGATATCGACGTCCTGACGGCGAGCAACGACGCGGTGGTCCTCGCCTGTGGCGCGACCGCGTGGCGCGATCTCGATGTGCCCGGTCGGGAACTCGCCAACATCCATCAGGCGATGGAGTACCTGCCCCTCGCGAACCGGGTGCAGCTCGGCGACATGGAGGCCTCGCCGATCGACGTCAACGGGCGTCATGTCGTGATCATCGGCGGTGGTGACACCGGCGCTGACTGCCTCGGGACGGCGCATCGGCAGGGAGCCGCCTCGGTGACCCAGCTGGAGATCATGCCCCGACCGCCGGAGGAGCGCGCCGGATCGAATCCATGGCCGCAGTACGCGATGGTCTACAAGGTCACTTCAGCCCACGCCGAGGGTGGGGATCGCGTCTATTCGGTCAACACGGAACGATTTCTCGACGACGGGGAGGGGAACGTCCGTGGACTCCTCGTTCACGAGGTCGAGTTGGTCGATGGCCGCTTCCAGAAAGTCGAGGGAACCGATCGTGAGATTCCTGCCGACTTCGTGTTCCTCGCCCTCGGATTCGTCGGTCCGGAACGGGGATCGTGGTTGGATCGTCTCGGTGTCGAACTCGACCCTCGAGGCAACGTCGCCCGCGACGATCACTACATGAGCTCGATCCCCGGCGTTTTCGTCGCCGGTGACATGGGGCGTGGTCAGAGCCTGATCGTGTGGGCAATCGCGGAGGGTCGTGCCGCCGCGGCGGGAGTCGATGAGTTCCTCATGGGGGAGAGCAGGCTTCCGCGTCCGATTCCGCCGACCGCTCGTCCGCTGGTCTGACGTCCGGTGCCCTCGGGTCGAGGGGTGAACGGAATACGATGCGACCATGAAGCGACGGACGGCGCTCGCGACCCCGGTCGTTCTCGGCTTGGCGGTACTCGGCGTGGGTTGCGCTACCGATGATGCGTCCGTCTCTCCGACCGTGGCACCGATTCAGCCGACCTCCTATGTGGTGAAGGAACTGGTCACCACCACCACGACCACTCTGCCGCCGACGACGACCACGGTGCTCGGCCAGTTGATGGAGCCCATCGAGTACATCATCGTCTCGGGTGACAACCCGTCCAGGGTGGCCGAACGGTTCAGCATCTCCATTCAGCAACTCGCCGAGGCGAACGCGACCAATCCGGTGTACACGAACTTCCTACTCGGGGGCACCCTCATCATCCCGCCGGGAGCCGTGCTACCCGAGGCGGTCGCCACCGCGGTGGCGA